>CAMWYI010000012.1 GCA_947178455.1 uncultured Alistipes sp.
GTTTTTGGGTGCGGAATGCAGCGAGTTTTGCTCGGGCCAATTCTATCTCTTTATCCGCTGTCGCCAGTACTTCGGCTATTGCGGTTTGTTCTGTCAATGACGGGATTTGTAATCTTACCGATGATAAATCTGAAATGCTAATACTTGCCTGATTAACTGCTGGTTTCGCAATAGTCAAAGCGATATGTTTTGCTCTCTTGGACGTTAAAAAATAGTATAAGTATTTATGATGACATTTCTTCTCATCTACGACCAGTCTTAGCAGATTCATACCGTGATAAAGGGGGCGTTGGTCATCATAATATGCAACCTTGCCTATATGTGATAGACTATTAATGTGACTATATAGAATATCTCCATAATTTAGTCGATAAGGTTCTATTTGCTCTACATATTCAATAAGTCCAACCTTATCATAATTTATATATCCGTTAGATATTGTTTCAATCCGAGAAACAGGAATATTGCCTTTAGTATTGATATTATAAACAAATCCATTGGATAGCGTATTGAGTATATCCCCCAATTTAACTTTCTGCCACTGATCGAAGAAGCCGGGTAGGCGATGACGGTCGGAGAGCAGACGTTGCATCAGGGCACGCTTGCGTAGTTCAAGCCGAGTGATAAGTCGCGTCTGCAATTTAATCGCCTTATCCCACACGCCCAATATCTCCGCAATCTTCCGCTGTTCCACCAAGGGAGGAAATGGGAAGGTCATATTTTCAATATCACTCGGCGAGATATTGGGCTGTGCCCCTGCAATTAACAGAGTGTGCAATCTGGTCGTAAAAAATTGAGATTCTACAATTGCTTGCAGATATTGATAGCAAACCTTATCCGAAATTTGTTTAAAAACGCCTACTCGCTGATTTAGGAAAGCATTGTATGAATAATTGTATATTGCCGTTTTTCCGGTGGTGGCACCAGACATTGCTATTAATAGATCTTTCTTATGAACAATAAATTGTCGTTTTATATTCTCGGATGCAGGATAATACACGCAATCTGATAAATCAACGTATTTATTCTCGATTGGCAGATTTGAAATGCGAACGACAGGTATTTCTTGATCAGCTGAGAAAAGTTCACTTTTGAATGCATATCCGGTTTGGAGATGAAATGCTTTAGATAGAGGCATAATCTCCCACTCCTGCGGAATTATTCCGAGTTCAGTATGTTTATATCCTTGCGGTATCATTTACTCTATAATGTTAACACTTGCTCAAACTCGTTATCTTTACCGGATTCATCGTCCCAAATATACTTAACTTTCAACGTGGAAGGACTGCCCATATAAAGATGTAATGTCAATTCGGTATAATCTTGAGGATTCATTAACTCATAGGGAAATATTCGTTGCCCATTATGTATAACATTCGCATCACTCAATCCCTCAATTCGTATATTCGTTGCCTTGGATTGCCCTGCATTGTAAATCTTAAAAGTTCTGCTGCCTTTAGCTTTTGGATATATATTGCCTCTTATTTGAGCTTTTTTGCTATCCTGTTCTGCGGCTTCAAGTTGCTTTAACTGGTATTCGTTAATCTTTGCGTCCTGACGTTTCAATTTACGGTCGTAAAACAAAAACGTAAATCCGGAAAATAGCAATGCAGCAACCGATATTACAAAACTCCACGTTCCCATACTATTTGACTTTTATATATTTATTGCCCTTAAAAGCATTCCTAAACATATTTTGAAGTTCTTTATCCAAATCATTCTTAATCTCTTCGACTTTGGCTTCTACGGCTTCGTTTATCTCCTGCTGATTATATTCAACAAGTTCATCGTAACCGCCAAAATACTCTTTACCGCAATTCGTACATTTTATATATGAATTGTCCTCGTTACTATCAAACTTGTCTGTTGCGCCACACACAACACAGCGAAGTTGTACCGAGCCATTGTAGTTGTCTTTGATATGCTTCATAGCTTACTGATTGGATTTTAATATCCCAAATCTGCTAAATATTTTTTCATTTTTGCCTGAACTTCGGCAAGTTCGGTTTCTAGTTGCGCGAGTTCGGTCTCGACCGCAGCAATATCGATTTCGGCTTCCTCCTCGAAGGTGTCGACATAGCGTGGAATGTTAAGGTTATAATCATTCTCGGCAATCTCCTCGGGTGAGGCGACATAGGCGTATTTTTCCTCGGCAACACCCGCCTTCAACTCACCCGTAACAAAACGGTCGTAGGTCGAAACGATATGCTCGATATCGCAATCGCGCAGCCGGTTTTGATTCTTGCCGTTCTCGAATTCGCGCGAGGCATCGACAAACAACACATTGTCGGTCTTCTTGCCCTTGTTGAGAATCAGAATAGCCGCCGGAATGCCCGTTCCGAAAAAGAGGTTTGCCGGCAGACCGATAACTGCCTCCACCAAATTTTCATCAATCGTCTGACGACGAATACGGCCTTCGCTTGCACCTCGAAACAATACGCCGTGAGGGACAACAACACCCACTTTCCCGCGACCTTCGTAGGCAACTTCAATCATGTGGCTGATAAATGCCCAGTCGCCCTTGCTCTTGGGAGGTACACCGCGCCAAAAGCGTTTATAACGATCGTTTTCGGCTTCGTCAGCCCCCCATTTGTCGAGCGAGAAGGGCGGATTAGCCACTACGGTATCGAATTTCATCAGTGCATCGCCCTCTTTGAGTTTCGGATTGCGCAGTGTGTCGCCCCAGCGAATTGTTGCGCTGTCGAAGCCATGCAGCAGCATATTCATCATAGCCAACGCCCAGGTACTGCCGTTAAGTTCCTGTCCGTAGAGAGCAAAATCGTTGCTACCGACTTCGCGACCCGCTTTAATCAACAGAGAGCCCGAGCCGCACGTCGGGTCGCAGATACGCGCTCCCGGCTTGCTCTTGGTGAGTTTTGCCAGCAGAGTAGAAACCTCCTTGGGAGTGAAAAACTCGCCCGCTTTCTTGCCTGCATCACTCGCAAAGTGCTCGATAAGGAACATATAGGCGTCGCCAATAATATCATTGTCATTGAGGAGCGATTCGTCGAATTGCAATCGTTCATCCGAGAAGTCGATAAGCAGTTGTTTCAGGCGGTTATTTTTCTCCTTTTCCTCGCCGAGATTGCTGCTGTTGAAACTGATATTGCGGAAAATGCCCGAACCGTCCTCACTGCTCAATTTGGAGCGATTGGCAATTTCGAGGTCTGCAAGCGCAATATCAATCAACTCGCCGATATTGGTTTCGTTACGATGCTCGAACAAGTAGTCGAATGTACTGTTTTCGGGGACAATAAACCGCTCGTGGCGCATAGCACGGTCTGCGCGCTCCTCGTCGCCTTTGTATCGAGTCATATATTCCGACTTCTTCGATT
The DNA here is from genome assembly GCA_947178455.1 of uncultured Alistipes sp. GTDB lineage: Bacteria > Bacteroidota > Bacteroidia > Bacteroidales > Rikenellaceae > Alistipes. The sequence continues at coordinate 3,336 of CAMWYI010000012.1, forward strand.
TGTGAACATCGCTCACATACTTCAAAAAGAGCATCGTGAGGATGTAATCCTTGTACTGGCTGGGGTCGATAACGCCACGGAATGTGTCGCATGCCTTCCAGACAACGCTGTTAATGTCCTCCTGTGAAATTTTACTATTCATTTTCTATTGCATTTTTTAATTTATATTCAATCAGTTGTTGGCGTTTGGCCGTTATTTCCTTTTGTAGCCGCTGCGTCTCGACCTGCAATCGGACAATCTCGGCAATCGTTCGCTGTTTCTCAATGGGCGGAATGGGTATTTCCAACTCCTCCAATGTTGCTTTTGAAATCGATGGTATGCCGGTTCCCATTGCCTCCGATTGCAGATATTTGAGCGTTGTATCGAGATTGATATACCAGCAGAGATATTCTGGCAGCACGGCACTCTTATCCTTTATTCGCAGAGTCAAAAACGAAGACGATGCAACAGCCGGACAATATAACTCTCGGAAAATGGCGCAGAAATTATTGCTTCCTTTCGCTGCAAAAAGCAAATTGCCGGTATTCAAAAACAGGCCTTGCCTGCGACCTTCGATTTCGATAGATGGTTTTATGCCATCAGACAACTCTCTATCCGAAGAATAATCGCCAACCTGTATATATATTGTATTGGCGATTTCGGATGCCTGAGCGTATACCCCGACCTGCACATTTGCTACATTTTTTATTCTTTGTTTCATTTTTTATCAGTAATTTGACTACAAAGATATAATAAATTTTTTGAGATTTGCAAATAAATTTCATAGTATTTATTCTACAAACCATTACGGAATGGCGTATGTATGATTACCTTTGGGTAATCATTTTTTAGAAAAAATTTTTTAATGATCTCTTGTTCATCCTCTCTGCTTGGGAAAGATATAAAAAACGTTGATTCTGATTCGGCAACTATATTTCTTTCTGTTTGCCGAATGTAAATATGAAATTCGGCATAGAATCCACAGCACTTATACCATATAATAATGGTCGTAGTATAGCATTCTGATGATAAAATTACACCCAACTTTACATTTTTTTTGGGTGTAAAATTGGGTGTTAAAACAACAAAATCCTGATTATCAGGCTTTATTGCGGAGAGAAGCTTGTGAACTTACTCTCCAAAAATCCTTATTGTCAAGGCAATAAATATGTCAATAGTCGCGTAGTAACGCTTGTGTAATGGGCTCTTGCCTGCAATAGTCCGACTATTGTCAGTCAAGTGTCTGCTCGTATTATTACACTTGCAAAGTAAAATAAATCTTTTGAAATAGCCCAAAGAGCCTGTCGTTTTTTCTGTTTTTATTGATGTGCTCTACTTTTAGTCTGCACATTTTCTGTCTCTCTACAGTTTCTCCTCCACATCCTTGCCTTGTGTTGTGGCCGGTGTTTCGTGGTCAGGAGTAAAGATCGCTGGGGTTTTCGATGGTCGAGCAATGCACGGCGGTTGCACCGTCTGCCGAAGAATCTCTACACCGCCCTGCCGAGAAGAAACGAGCAAGGCAAGCGCGTGTGTTGTAGTATATGGAAATATTGGTCGAACAGTTCACCGCAGAGGGCGGCTATTACCTGAAATTCCTTTCGGACAGGCGAAAGACCTTTTTCCTGTCGCTGGGACTATCGGCACTCGCTGAGTATGAAACCAGCAACCGCAGTGAAAAGCTGCTGCCGGATGGTTCTACCTTGCTGGATAAGGACTGCTTCATTTACGGCGGTGCGCTGATGCTGGAACCGGAAGCCTACCTGACCGACCGGGTGGCTTTGCTCCAGAACGCAAAGGAACGGGCGTTGTTCGGCTCGGACATCGGCAAGTTCCACATGCAAGTATCTTTGGGACTGAAAATCATTATCAACTGACCGCTATATAATAATGTATATGAAGAATGTAATGTATAAAATCATCATGGGCTGTTACATCGTGGCCGTCCTTGTGCTTGTCACCGCCTGTAATAACATCTTGGATATTCAGCAGGCGTACCTGTTCAGCATCGAAACGATGCCAGTACCCAAGAAACTGAAAGTCGGGGAAACTACCGAGATACGCTGTCAGTTGGGGCGTGACGGCTATTATCAGCCGACTACCTATCAAATCAGGTACTTCCAGTCGGATGGCAAAGGGAGGCTGGAAATGGATAACGGCATGGTGTTCCTGCCCAATGATCTGTACCCGCTGGAGAAAGAAACGTTCCGGCTCTACTACACTTCGGTCTCGACAGCTTCGGGCAGATGCAACAACTTTCGCTATCGTTCAATAATGACAACGGCAAAGAATAATAAATCTTTGAAATGAATATGCTAATAAACACCCAGTATTTTATTGCTGGGTGTTTATTTGTGACTAACTTTGTGCAAAACTACAAGTTGTAGTCCAAAGTTACTCTCTAAAAGACTGTGAAATGAAAGATTTAATTCCTTTATCCAAAAAATATTTCGATATAATAGCTCTGTTCTCAAGAGAACCTTTTGTTAAGTTGATTACAAAAGAGTTAGAGTATTATACAGATGGTAGCAATTTGATTGGTTTTATTTGTTTGGATTTGATTGATAATAATTACTCTGCCGGGATTTTATCAAGAGATAAATCTATGCAATACAGAGCCGTGAAGGTTAATGTTGATATGCAAACTATTACAGAGGCAAGAGAATGGATTAAGAAATCATTTAATGAGGACACTATTATTCAACACGATAATCATAGTGATTTCTTCGATTTATTTAAAGATTTAAACAATGAAAAAACAACACATCCTCATTATAAATTGCTAAAAGAATCTGATTTTTATTCAAGTGCAAAAGAAGTTATTAAAGAAATATCATACCACTACAAAGATATTGACGGAAATTTTATAGACCAATTTCAATCATTAAATGGCTTTGATTCTCGCATTTTTGAATTATATCTATTTTGTTTCTTTAGAGAACAATCTTTTTCCTTTAAAAGAGATTTTGAGGCCCCTGATTTTATTGTCAATAAAATGGATAAAGAAATTGCAATCGAAGCAGTAACAATAAGCAGGAAACCTGAAAATATAAAAAATATCTCCGATTACACACCTAAATCACCAGATGAAATAAATTCGGAATTAGAAAATAATGTTCCTCTGATGTTTGGAAGCGCAATTTATGATAAAGTAAAAAAGAAATATTGGGAAAAGAAGCATGTCCAAAATAAACCTTTTCTTATAGCTATTGCAGATTTCCATGACACGATGTCTATGACATGGTCATTTAATTCATTGGTAGAATATTTATATGGATATAAGTACAACGCCTACAAACACTCAGAAACAGGAGAATTAGTTATTAATCCGGAAAAAATAGATTTTTTCCAAAAAAGTAATGGTACACAAATCCCTGCTGGATTTTTGTTAGATGAAGCTAATAAAAATATTAGTGCTATAATCTTTTCATCAACAGCAACATTATCTAAATTTAACAGAATAGGCAGACAAGCAGGAATGGGTAATGGAAATAGTTTATTAGTACGCGAAATGACAATTTATAATCATGATGAAAATGCTGATAAGCCTGATGTTGTCATTTATTCGGTTGATGAGAATGCTAATGAAACATGGAGTGAAGGAGTTGTGATTTACCATAATCCACATGCCCTATATCCATTAGACCCCGCTTTATTTAACGATTCTGTCGCACAATGTTTTTTTGATATGGAAAGTAAATTAGTACGAAGTTTCATGCCTAAAATTTTCCCTTACTCATCACATACAATAAATATGAAGCCAACAGATTCTCTAAAAAAGAATGAGGAATAAATATATATTAGAGAATAATGGAACAGGTTTCTTTGCTGCTTTATTTTCAAACACTTATGAAAAAAATTAGCGTCGGCAAATTGCCGTCGTTTCTCTATCGGATGATTTTAAGGCTCTTACAGGTGTATTCTTTTCTAAACACTTTCTTGTATTCCAAGTTATATTTGCCTGTTATGGCCATCTGTGGCTACAAACCGAACACTTTCGTAACCATTCACATTGCTTTGTAGGAAACAAACGCCTCATGATTTTGCATACTTACTGGAAACGGGTTCTATTTGACTGATTGGCTCACCCAAAGGGCTATTATCATGAGCGTTTACTTTAATTGGACAGCAATTTCAAGTGATGTAGCATGCCGAATTCGTCAATTTTACAGAAGCCGATATTAAATAGTTTTTCATTCATTACTCGGCAAAAAGTCGATCCATATAATGGTCTCTCGCGTAAACTCCCGACTGCTCGTACATGGCGAGGAGTCGGGCATATTCCTCGTCCGTGAAGCGCACCATCACGGGATGGCTGGCCTTGTCGGATTTGGACGGACGACCGCCGACAATTTGTTTTCCTTTGTTCATCATACTGCAGATTTAGTGGTGTTGCGACATAAGCCACCACGCCCTTATCGACCGTCGGTTCGAGATCAGGCTTCCCGACTTCGGAGGGGAAGCCATGCCCCTGCAAGGGCAAGGTGCATTTCGGGTTACCCGAAACCTTTTGAGTTACTCAAAAGACACCTTGCTATGTTCCGATGAACATAAAAATCCGTCCGAAGACGGATTGCGGGAGAGCCGATTTCGACCGCAGCCTGAAGCTACGGTTTTTCACTGTTTATTTGCCATACGAACCAACGAATAGCCATTGGTTGTAACGAACTGATATTGAACGGAACAACTCGACGGACAACCGATCGATTCGCCCGACGGACATACGTCGCAAAGATGATTGCAACCGACCGACCAACGTCGCAACCGACCGATGTCGGGCCGTTGGGCGAAACATTCGTCCGCACTTACAGCCCTGCGTTGGGCCAACGATAAGAATAGCTATATATATCGAGAATAGATTGTTTATTTATATGCGGCCGCCATTTTACGGATGATCGAAGCCAACTCATCGCGCACTTCATCGGGGCCCAGCAACTCGACTTTTTCCCGCATCCAAAGTATCTTCTGATAAAAATCGAACGAGGGCCGTAGGTAGTACGAAAAAATCGAGTAATCATCTGCTGTTTCTATCTCCTCCTGCGATTCGTGCAACGGCTGCGCCCGTAAGTAACAACGCTGCTGCTTGTCGGCACGCAATCGAATCAAACACGGTTTGCGTTCTTCGTGGATAATGCCGTAACAACCCTGATAATACTCGTCGGGCGTTAGCTTCGGAGAGGGTGCAAGCTGCCGATTGCCGAGTCTTAAATCTGTGATTCGTTCGAGCGCGAAAGATTTGGCTTTCGAGCGATCCTTGTATTCGGCAATCAAGTACCAGCGCCCCTCGAAGATGCGCAGAAAACAGGGTATCAGTTCCCATTTCTGCACACCGTCCGAATAATAGCTGCGATACTCGAATTTCACCGTATGCCCTTCGTCTATTGCTTGCAACAATGTCGACAGATGCTCCGTACCCGTCGGAACAGGTTCCAACATTAACTTGTCCTTGTGGTGCAGCGCCTGCGTATTCAGTCCTGCGATGCGATAGGCCGAAAGCAGATAGCGATAGAGCGCATTGCTTCTCACTTCGTCGCGATTTTCGATAAAATACTTGTTGATCGCGGGCGAATAGCCGATGTCGATGTTGTACTCCGCAGCAATGTGTTCTTTGTAGCGGGCGAAGGTGCGTTCGTGCAACGTTTTCCCGTCATAGAGCGACGAACGCTCCCAACGGTCGTTTAGCTCTCGTAGCGACAATTCACCGGCTTGCAGCAGTGTGTCGATAATCCAAAGGCATTTCCCGTTCTTGGTCATGGCTGTTTCCTTTTCGGTCGGCACAAAAATAATATCGAAGTCTGACAATTTTTGTCCGAGCTGTGAATTTATTTTGCACTCGAGGATCAATATCCGGTTATTATGACTTACGAAGAGTTTGAGGATTCGGAGGAACGCCTTATCCGTATGTTGCCCGATGATGAGCTGTCGGTTCGGTATTGCGAGAAATGGGGCATCGTGGGAGAATATGCTTGCGGGCGTTATGCCCTTTGCGATGACGACGGCAATGAAGTAGATTTATCACTTTAATTTCAGTTATTATGGAACTCGAATGTCCTGTTTGCGGCGGTTACGACTGCCATTTCGACGGTTTGCACTTCATCTGCGAAGATTGCGGCCATACGTGGGGCGGCTATTGCCCTTGTACGATGTGCGACGATTGATCGCGCTTTCAGTAGTTCGGTCGGAATTCCGGCCGAATCTTTTTAGTCCGTGCCGTTGCGTTTTTCGCTTTATTCGATTATATTTGTGAGCGATAAAGCGAAATATCGAGACGTTTGTTTTGATCTGAGTTACCGAAACCGCCAATTTCACAACAACTCGCAGACGGAACAGATGGTCTTGTCGTATCCGGCACGGACTGTCTTTTCTATCTGGGTTGTGGGCGCTTGGCGGTGCCCGGTAACTGATCGGGGACGGGCGTGCCGGTGTTTGGATTAATTTATTATTATAAAATTAAATGCTATGGATGTTGGAACAATAAAATTATCGTACGGCAACATCAATGTTGATGAGACTGTTCTTGAAAAATTAGGATTTATCAAAGTGGCAGATTCGATATGGCAAAGCCCATCTATACCATTAAATATTAGATATGGTGGTAAGTCTTATTACAACCAAGAGAATGTCTATATTGAGGGGCAAATTAATAAGAGGATAGATATCACTACTATTAATGATTTAATCGACCTTTATACGAAATTATCTGCTGAAGAGGATTTATTTAAACTCGTGTGGAATAATTTATAAATTATGACGATTTATTATTAAGCAACTGCTATAATCTTTACTTTATTGGACACACCTAAAAATTATAAATACTGTATTTGATAACATGGAAAAACATACTGAACTTTTGATTGTTTATGAAAAAGAACGAAAAGAATTTGCTGAATTTTTACATACGTTAATAAGCGCAATACCGAATATAGACGCTGCAAAAATGCACCCTGCGCCATACGAACAAAACGAACAATCAACGTCGTCTCAAAACTATTTTTTGTTTTTAGGGGACTTTCCTGATAGGAAGATCGCTATGAATCAATTGAATAATAGTGAGAAAAGTGCTGAATATGGAATATTTATCGGTCAATATGGGCGGGTTTCCTATATTGATGTTAATATAAATGATGCCAAGATTCAAGGCGATAAAGAGGAATATAAGGCGTATCTTCAAAAAACTCGGAAATATTGGAAAAATCTAAAAGAAACAGGTGTGTCTATCAAGAATGTTGTAATTTATAGTATTTTTATTGTATGTGATGGGATTTTTGGTTTTTTTTCAGGGCGAAGGTTTTTAGAACGCAAAAGGATTGAAAGGCAGTTATATGCTTGTGCCATATCTGAGTATTATGAAAAATATCTAAAGTCTTTTTTAGGCGTTAATAATAATGAATGACGATAGAAATAATTTATTTGAAAAAGGATATCGGCAATATCTTGAAAAAGGTTTGTCAGATTCAGCGTGTGCGGAAATAACCTTTACGGAGTCTACAGAGTATGTTGGCGATATAAAAAAAGTAATAGCAGAATTTGAAGATTCTATAGGCAAGCGAATCAAACCGGGCACCAAAAATCAATATGCGGGCGGTTTTGCCGCGGAAGAGACACATGTTGCAACTTTCAATTTTGATGCCGCAATACAAGACAAACCTGTTAGAGCAATGACACCGAAATCGGGAGCCTCTTGTTCGCCAGATATCGTAACAACAGATGGAACGTTGGTAGGCTCAAAATACGGTAAAAATCCTGTTCATACAGCAGATGCTCAATCGATGGACTTGTATAAAAAATTACTACAAGATTGTCCGAAGGGTAAACCTTTTGAAGAATATAAAAAGAGTAAATTGCAAGAACTCGGATTAGATCCGAATCTGTCCAATGGGGAATTGCAGTCTATGCGGGCATATGGAGACCAAACAGCACTTTGTCCGTCCGACCAAATTACAGAAATCCAAGAAAACTTAAGAATCAGAAGCGCGAAAGATAGAATAACTCCCGGGAAAGAGCATTTTGGGGCGGTTAAAGATGAAACAGCTGATTTAGTGTGCGATACTGTAACATCCAGAGATGGTGCAGTTTCAAGTAAACCGTTAACAAAAGACAATGCGGATAAGATCGCAAAAAAAGCTCAAGACGGAACCGTTACAGCAAAAGATATCGGATTAGCAATAGAAAAAGTACCATATGAATATATCCTAAAAAAATCATGCAAGATCGGACTTCGAGCAGCGATTGCAGCAAGTACTATTAGTATTTTGCCGCAAGTGTTTCAAATGCTGGTTGATGAAGGCTATTCTTTCGATGATTTCAAGAATATGTGTGAAACTGGTGTAGCAAATGGCATTGAGGGCTTTTTGCAGGGAAGTATCAGTGCTGGCATATCTATTAGTTGTCAGTTGGGAAAATTCGGTGAGGTTTTAAAGAATGCGAATCCGGAAATGACGGCTTATATTGCAGGTGCCATAGCTGCAATAGCAATTCATACAATGAAAAATGCCTATTTGGTCGCTATGGGGAAAAAGCAATCTCGTGAATTGGCAAATGAGATGCTTTCGGATATATTTATATCGGCAGGTGGTATGGTTGGAGGAGCGTTGGCGTCTTTTATACCAATACCATTTGCAGGATATTTCATCGGCAGTGCAATAGGTTCGATATTGGCATCATTTGTTTATAAGAAGGGGTATTCGGCTACAATCGGATTGTGCGTAGAATACGGTTATACTCTTTGGGGGTTGGTAAAGCAAGATTATACTGTTCCGACAGAGATTCTAAAAGAAATCGGTGTTGATGTGGTCGAGTTCAAACGTGTAGAATATAAAAAAGTAAAATATCGGAAGGTTGGACCCAAAAGAGTTTATCCGAAAACAATAAAACCTAAGACTTTAGATTTTGTATTTTTACGCCGAGGAGTCATAGGCGTTAATGAAATAGGTTACGTATTTTAATTTAGCAAACACTCTCTGACTCCTTTTGTCCGACCCGCCCTCTACCTTTGCAGTAGAAACAAGCAACAAAATGATGTTTAACGTCTAAAACTATTGCAAAATGGAGAATGAAAAGAACAATCCGCTCGATTACAAAACCGAAACACGCATGGAAGAAGAGCGTCGGAATGCCGAAAAAGCCGAATCGCATTCCACGGAGGAGCAGACCGTTAGGGAACATTTCGAAAAAGGCGGTTGGCAAAACGATGCCGAGAAGACCGTTCATGACAAAGAGCGTATGAACGACTTACTCGACAAGGAAGAAAAATTCACCAACAAAAAGGGGTTGTCGCGGATTCGGAAACAACTGATTCTGCTGTGGAGCTATTTGAAATCTGTTATGTCGGGCGATTATGTCGACTATTCCACTTGGGCATTTATCAAAGCGACAGCCGGATTGCTGTATGTCGTCAGCCCGTTCGATTTGGTTCCCGATTTCTTTCCGTGGGTCGGCTGGGCCGATGATGTGCTGGTGGTGATGTATGTCTGCAATCTGCTGCATACCGAACTCGAAAAATTCGCCGCATGGCAAAACCGGCAGCAAGCGACGTCTAAGAATTAGACAATAAAAATAGATCGGCCTCGTAGCGGCTAAAGTCCGGCGGACGCAAGGAACTCCGATCCGAAAGTCAGGATACACGGCGTGATATACTCGAATGACGAGTTGCCTGAGAAAGTTATCCACTTAGGATGTAAGCTTGCGGCCGATCTTTTTGAAAAATATTCCATTTATATTTTTTACCGCCTCGGTCGGTTTTTGACTGGGGCGGTCGTTTATTTTGCCGCGAACTAAAAACAGAATGCGTATGAAAAGATTATTTATCCAGTTACTTGCTTTGGCGGTGTCGGTAATGACCGGTTGCAGCACCGACCCCGTGGCCGATCGCATTTGGTGCGGAGACCTCTATCGTATGGCGGACGGCGAACGTCTGTCCGAAGTGTGCATGAAGTTGTCGGGCGACACGCTCCGCATCTATTCCAATGCGATTTTCGGGGCTGACAACGAATGTCTGTTTTGCCGGGTGCATCAAAAATCCGACTATCTGTTTGTCGATGCCACCGGCGATGAATTTCCTATGAAGTTCACCTATTCCGCCGACCAAGAAACGGCCGAAACACTGCTTGCCGAGGGGCCCGATTATCGAATGGTGCTGCACCCTGCATCCGACGAAACGTTCACTCCGGAGTTGCTGGCATTTTATAAACATCGCTCCGTGCCGTCGCAAGCCGCACTCTATTTTTCGGGACGTTGGACCGGCAATATCGTCCGTTCGCGAGACGGGCAGCGGCTTTCGGCCGTTTGCGTCGAATATCGCGCCGACACCCTGAAAGTCTATGCCAATGCGATTTTCGGCAAGCAGAACGAGGTACTTTTATGTACCGGATTCCACGACGGAGCGTATCATTATGTCAACAACGCCGGTACTGAATTTCGCTTGCGTCCGGCAAGACAGAACGAAAAATTTTCATTATTCGGTTCCGACTTTTCGATGGAACTTGCGCCATTGCAGGGCGACTGGCAAGCCGCTCGTGCATTCTATAAGTCGCAAAACGTTCCGCGCAATGCCGACAGCTACTTGTTCGGCACCTATGTCGGGCGAGCCAAAGGCGGCATACCGATGGCCAATACGTTGGGTGTATTGTTCGGAATGCAGCAGGGATTCATGGATGTACAACTTACCGCAACCCTCTCTTTCTCGGAGGGCAACCGTTGCAAATGCACGACGGAAATTCTGTGGGACGATCCCCAAATATCGACGATGTTGATAATGAGCGGCAAAGATATTCGTGAAAAATCATCGAAAAACTATAAATACAAGGTCGAGGGCAATCGAGTGATTCTTGATCAAAAAGGAGGTACCTATTACATTCAAGCCGACGGCTCTCTTTTCCTGCCGGGAGCAAACGACGGGTACGCCAGACTGGACGACATGATTTTACGCAAACAACAATAATTCTCTTAAAATCAATGGGAAATACAATCGTAAAGATAACTATTTCGGATTACCGCATATTTCTTACTCATTACGACAACTCCGGTATCCGAAAAATCCAATCGACCGGCCCCGATTTGCCGTTTGTATTGCCTTTATTTCGCGACGAAATGGCCCGCGCTGTGCCGCCTACGACCATCTTGCTTTCGGTGCTCGTGCCTTCAGCGAAAGATATTCCCACCTGCGATGTCGCGGCATTGCTGCAAATAGCGGCCGGCAATCCGAACCATTCACCGAACATCATTTGGGGGCTGAAAGAAATGCCGGAGCATTCCGATGTCTGCGTAACGGCTTATTTGGGATATAAGTGTTCACAATGAAGTGTCGTTTCTGACCGTTTTTGCATAAAAAATCGCGCCGGAAATGAGCTTTATTTACAAGAAACGGCGGAAGAATTTGATGTCCTTCCGCCGTCTTTCGGTTCAATTGGCTTGCCCTATATGCGAGTGGATTTGCAGAATGATAGGTATTGTCGGTTTCGGTCTTACAGCTCGGACAACTTGTTCCGTAATCCACTGTTGGAACGCTTTGCTCGGAGGCGTGTCGATCCGAAAACAGAGAGCGATAATCATATCGAGATTATAGTATTCGACAACGTATTGGCAACCATTATACACTATACTTTGCTCTGTCTGCACGTTGTGTTCATCTAATTCACCCTCCAAGTAGCTTTGCAATGCATCTTTCAATACTTGCCGCCGTTGTATGGAATATCAAGGCGATTTCTTCGACGGTCATCCATACCGTTCCATCGGATGATAGTGTAACTGTTACACGGTCAGGTTTTATGGTGATGGTTCCTCGTTTCATAGCTATTCCTCCAACGCTATTTTCTCGATTTCATCTAATTGTCCCGCCAGCGCTTGCATATCTCGGCCTATTTTGTCGTTGGTAATTCGGGCGTAGATTTGGGTCGTCACGATATTTGTGTGGCCCAGCATCTTCGATACCGTTTCGATCGGCACGCCTTTGGCCAGCGTCATCGTCGTCGCGAACGTGTGCCGCGCAAGGTGGAACGTAATATTCTTTTCAATGCCGCATAGGTCGGCGATTTCTTTCAGATACGAGTTGAGTTTCTGATTGCTCAGCACCGGTAGCAATCGTCCGTCGGGCAGCGTTCCCTCGTATTTCTTTAAGAGCATTTGCGGTACTTTCAGCAGCGGTACGTTTACCGGTGTCTGCGTCTTGTGTCGGTGCGTCATGATCCACAGCTTGCCGTCGAACGAGGTGCGGATATTGTCGGCTGTCAGCTCCCGCACGTCGATGTAGGCCAATCCCGTGAAGCACGAAAAGATGAATACGTCGCGTACCTGTTCCAACCGTACGCACGGCATCTTCTTTTGCAGGATGCGTTGCAGTTCTTCTTCGGTCAGATAGCCGCGGTCTACTTTCTTCAAGCGGATGCGGTAGTTGGCGAACGGATCGTGAAATATCCATCCGTTGTTCTTCGCTTCGATAATAATCATGCGCAGCGTTTGCAGAAACTTGGCTGCCGTATTTTGACAGCATTGTTTTTCCGTCCGCAGAAATTGCTCGAAGCACACAAGAAACGAATGCGTTACTTCTTTCAGCGCAACATCTTTTATCCGATACTTCGTCTGAATGAATTCTTCCAGCCTTCGCATGCAGCGGTCGTACTTGGCATGGGTCGCCGCACTCTTGCTGATGCCCACCAGCTTCTGCACATCTTCGTTGTGTTTGCGAAACGTACCCAACAAAGTCTGTTGCCGAATGGTTATTCCTAAAAAGGCGTTGCGGACTTTCTCGGCCGTTACATAGGCTTCGTATTTCTCGATTTCCCGATAGTGGGTGCGCAGGCTCGTCCGTATTTCGTCGAGCAGCGCGTTGAACTCGCGGGCGGCTTTCGTCGTGCCGAGCATCTTTTGATTCGTCGCATCCCACAGCTCCGGTTCGATGTCTAATTTCGCGCTGAATTGTACGGATTCGCCATTGACCGAAACGCGAATCATAATGCCCGCTTTTCCCATTCTGTTTACTTGATTCTTTCGGGCATAGAAAAGAATCGTGAATGTGCTTTTACTCATAATACCTCTCGTTTTGTTCTCGTCGGGCGATTTCAGTAACGAATCGCCGTCGGCAAATGAACGTTTTCGATAAGCCGAGGGCAGAGCCAAGCATGCTTGAGCTTTGCCGAGGCGAGAAAACGTGCATGCAATGAACGGTTAATAATTGGTTTATGAGCAGATACTTTCAGGACAATAGGCGACAAATCAGCGACTTGCGTCGTAAATCGTTACTAAAACGGTCGATGGGATTTTAGTAACGGTTTTAGTAACGCGACTTTGTCCGAACGGGACTTTTTCGTGTCTTCCGGATGTCCGAGAGAAGAAAACGAAAATCCCGCAAAACCTTGATTTTGCGGGATTTGTTATTGTTTGACCCCATTTTGTCTTTGAGGTTCAGCGGAGAGAGAGGGATTCGAACCCCCGGTACAGTTGCCCGTACACCGCATTTCGAGTGCGGCCCGATCGACCACTCCGGCATCTCTCCTCGATTTTGGAGCGTGCAAATATAACCATATTTTTGATTCCTACCTATTTTTTTGCGAAAAATATCGCGGTGTTGCGATTTTTTCGGCGGCGGGCAATTTTGCAACCTGCCGAAAGTTGCCTATATTTGCGACAAAAGGCATCTAAATTGAAATGGCTATTCGGACGGAACCGAACGAGGGCAAACCGTTTCGGATGCAAAAGCGGCACAATAATTCCGGTACGATTTTCGTTCCTGTTAATGAAAGATGTACCGAAGCAAATAGGCAACTGCTATGAAAAAGTGGAGTTTTCTTTCCGGTTTCGTCGCGCTGACGGCGGTCTTGGGTGGCTGTACGTCGGCCTATTATACGTCGGCAGGGTATGCGGGCGATGATTTGTATGCGACGCACGACAAAGTGCAGATAGCCCGTCGCCAACAACAAGAGGCCGAAGCCCGAAAAGCGGCGGCGGAAGCGCGCCGTGCGGAGTGGGAAGCCCGCATTGCGGAAGCAGAAGCCCTTGCGGCGCAAAACGAATACGAAGGCACGGTCTCGTCGGGCAGAAATACCTATTCGAGCGTACTGGCCGATACCTACGAGAGCGCTTATGCCCGTCGTCTGCGCGGGTTCGAGTCGCCGACCTACCGCATGCCGTCGAGCTACTACAATTTCCGTTACGGCGATGCGTTCACCTATGTTTCGGCTTACGATCCGGCGTTCTACAACATCGTCGTGTCGGGCGACCAAGTGTGGGTCGAACCCAAATACATCTCGTCGATGTTCGGCACGTGGGGCGCAACGGTCTACACGGGCAACTGGTACGGCGGGTGGAGTGTCGGCTGGGGATTCGGTTCGTCGTGGTGGAGGTATCCCTCGTGGGGCTGGAACTGGGGATTCGCCTATCATCCTTGGCACGACCCTTGGTATCGTCCCGGCTGGGGCCCGGCATGGGGGCCGTCGGGGTGGCACGGTCATTGGGCTTATCGTCGTCCGCACAACTATCGGCTGGACAGCTACTCCCGTCCGAATAACAACGGTTGGCGTCAGCCTGTCGGCACCGGAACGAGTCGGAACGAAGGCTACGGGCGCGGATACAACACCGGCCGCACGGGCAGCTACAACAACAGCGGGCGGGGCAGCAGCTACAACAATCGCGGCACCGGCAACCGGAACAACGGTTATAATAACAGCGGCACGCGCAACGACCGCAATAACAATGCGACCCGTCCCTCCGGCAGCAACGACCGGAACAGCAACTCGTACAACAGCGGACGAGGGAGCAGCTACAACAGCGGACGCGGCAGTTCGGACGGATTTTCGGGCGGCAGCCGCAGCGGCGGTTCGAGCGGTGGCAGTTACGGCGGTGGCAGCAGTTCGGGTGGTGGAAATCGCGGTGGCGGAAGCTACAATCGCGGCCGTTAAGGCTGGGCACAACATCTGTCGGAGCCGGTAGCTTCGGCAAAATGGCAAACGGAAAAAAACAGAAAGAGATGAAAATAAATGGTTGGCTAACGGGGTGTTGTGTGCTCTGCTTCGCAGCGATTTCGTCGCACGTGCAGGCGCAGTCCGATTATCGCTTCGGCGGACTGGCACTCAACCGCGATTTGATGATGGCGTGGGATTTCTCGTCGCTTTCGCGGCCGCAGACTTTCGGTTCGGCGCGGTCGATGGGCATGGGCGGAGCGTTCGTTTCGCTGGGGGCCGACCTCGCGTCGATGTCGCTCAATCCGGCCGGATTGGGCATGTATCGGCATAACGAATTTTCGATTACGCCGCTCGTGTCGCTCGCACGGGCTTCGTCGTCTTCGGCGGCAGGGGCCCAGTCGTGGGCCGGCAACAGCAAGAACCGTTTTGCGCTGGCCGATGTCGGGCTGGCATTCAACCTCTTCGAGCGGGCCAACGGGGCGTTGACCAGCATGACGCTCGGTTTCGGGCTGAACCGCGTGGCCGATTTCAATACGCGCTACTCGTTCGCGTCGGACGTTCGCTACGACGGAGCGATGGTGCCTAGCATCGCCGACGTATTCGCGCAACAGCTGAATCAGGGCGGAGTTTTCCCCGACATGAATTCCGACGGTGGGCTGAACGGACGGCTCGATTACCGCAATCCCTACTTTTGGCCTGCGGTGCTGGCCTACAAGAGTGCGATGACGCATGTGGTGCCTGTCGGTGCGGGCGATATGTCCGAGTGGGAGGCCGACGCTATCGGCCCGCGCGCGTCGATTCTCCGGTCGGTCGATGCGGTCGAGACGGGTTCTATCAACGAATTCGACCTGTCGCTGGGTGCCAATCTGAACAATGTGGTCTATATCGGCGCTTCGCTCGGTATTCAGACCGTGCGCAAGACCTCGACGCTCGTCTATGGCGAGGATTACGGCTATTTTGCCGACGGCGACGACGGGTATGCCTACGGGCCCGGCGGCGTGCTACCTGCCCAGCTGGAATACGCCGACTTGTGGCAGCGCACGATACTCGACGGCGCGGGCGTGAACTTCAAATTGGGCGTTATCGTGCGTCCGGTTGGGGGGCTGCGGTTGGGCGTGGCCGTCCATACGCCGACTTTCTATTCGCTCGACCGTTCGTATCGGGCGGGCATGGACTACCGGCTGCTTTCCAATATCGAGGGCGTGTCGGGAGCCGAAGAACGGCTGGAATCGCCCGTGCAGTACGACGAAGGTACGGACTGCTGGGATTTCGTGTCGCCCACGCGGCTGATGTTCGGGGCCTCGTATGCGTTCGGCAAGTTCGCCATCGTGTCGGTGGACTACGAACGCGACTGGTACAACGGCATTCGGGTCAAGAACGTGCCGACCGGCTCGGATTTCGGCCCGACGTCCTACAAAACGGATTTTCAGCTGAATTTCTGTGCGACGAACAACCTGCGGGCAGGTGTCGAGCTGCGGCCGTCGCCGCGATTCGCCTTGCGGGCGGGGTACGGCTATTCGTCGTCGATGCTGAAAGACGAATCGCTGGCCTATGAGGTTCCCCAACTGACCGACAGCCATTACTTTACGTTGGGCGCAGGTGTGAATCTGTCGCGCACCGTGTCGCTGGATGTCGCTTATCAGTGCCTGGTGGACCACCAAAGCGAATACCGGCTGTTTTACAGCTATGACCAGACGGCCGAGGCGTTTTCCTATGCGTCGGATTTATACAGGACGTCGTTCACGCGCCATTTTATTGCCCTGACGCTGGGGGTACACTTTTAATACCCGTTTAAGAAACGGGATTTAAGGGTTGCGGACACTCTTAATGCTCGGGTTTGCCGCGCGGCTGGGGGCGAGCACGCCCCAAAGAGCGCAATAATGTCAAGATGAGCGAAAGTTACCCGATTTTGTAATAAATAAAGCCTGCTTCGGCGACCTCTTCGGGGTCGTAGATGTTGCGGCCGTCGATGAGCACTTTGGCCCGCATCAACCGTTCGAGCACGGCGAACGAGGGCACGCGAAACTCTTTCCACTCCGTGAGCAGCAACAGCGCATCGGCGTCTGCCGCCGCTTCGTACATCTCCTTGCAGTAGATTACCTTGTCGCCCAAACGGCGTTTGCACTCGGTCATCGCTACGGGGTCGTAGACCTTGACCGTGACGCCGGCAGCCAGCAGCCGGTCGATGACGACCAGCGCGGGAGCCTCGCGCATGTCGTCGGTTTCGGGCTTGAACGACAATCCCCACAGCGCGACCGTCTTTCCGGCCAGCGCTCCGGCGTAATGCTTTTCGAGTTTCTCGAAAAGCACCGTTTTCTGCCGTTCGTTCACCTCGTCCACCGCCCTCAGCACCTGCATCGGATAGCCGTTTTGCTCGGCCGTCTTAATCAGCGCCTTGAC
>CAMWYI010000013.1 GCA_947178455.1 uncultured Alistipes sp.
TGCAAATCGACCTCGGCAAGATTTCGGGCGATACGAAGAACGTATGGTGGTATTCGCCCACGGACGGGTCGCTGCAGTATGTCGGTGCGTTCGCCGACGGTGTGCATACGTTCGGCGGTGACGGCGAGACCGGTGCGGGCCATGACCGAGTGTTGATTGCGACCGATAGTCGAACCGATTACGTCCGTACAGACCAAGAATCGCTTTGATGCGATGATGATTCGCAGATGCAGACTGTGCAAAATACAAGAATAATATGGATATAAGAAGAGCTGAAAATAAGGATGTAAATGGAATCATGAAACTGCTGAGGCAGGTGAATGACATTCATGCCGATGGGAGGCCTGATATTTTTATCAAAGGGTTGACCAAGTATGATGAAGATGGTCTGAAGGAGATTCTCAACAATCCCGAGACTCCGGTATTCGTGGCACTTAATAAAGACGATAGTCTCGCAGGATACTGTTTTTGTATTGTCGAAGATCACTCACACTATGTCAATCTGCAACCTATAAAGACGCTCTATATCGACGATCTTTGTGTCGATGAAAATCAGCGGGGCAAGCATGTCGGGCAACAACTGTTTGAGCATGTGAAGAAATATGCAGCCGACAATGGTTTCTATAACTTGACTCTCAATGTGTGGAGCTGCAATCCGAGTGCTCATGAGTTTTATGAAGCAATGGGGTTCAAGCCCATGAAAACAGTAATGGAGACCATCTTGTAAGCTATGCGGGTTTGTCCCTGCAATGGGCAACCCAAAAGAGGGTGTGTCATAAATCTTAATTATGACACACCCTCTTTTTTGTCGTTCCGACGGTGGTTTATTGTTTCTTGTTTTGGAGGGCACCGATCAGACGGGTCATGTTGGTGATGAACGTCCGGGTCGAAATACCCATGACCGGTTCGTCGGGCGTGTAGGGCGAGGTGTCGTATTCGTCGCCCACCATCGTCTGCCGGTATTCGGTCGCATCGCTGGGCTCCATAGCCGGAATCGGCCGGTAGGGATGCGATATTTGGCGAATCGGCGACAACCAGTACCCCTCGGCGGTCAGCGAACCGATGAGTTCGTCGACCGTCGGTTGCGGGAAGTAACCGTAGGCCGGACGCGGCTTGTAGTAGTAGGGGTCGAGTTCCACCTCCGAAGTGCAAAGCAGCGGCGAACCGGCCGTAGCCTCCTCGCGCGACAAGGCCAGCACCTCTTCGTAGGCCTTGCGCAACGCTTTGACGTTGATATAGGTCGCCGAACTGTAATGGCCGATTGTGTTCGTAATATCTCGGTCGGTGTAGTAGGTGCCGTTGACCACGTTGGAGCCTTTGCGGTGGACATACTGCGGATGCCCGTCGTCGGGGTCGACGAAGCGCGGAACCAGAATCGCATCGGGGTCGCGCGACGGACGGCCCCAGCGCTCGACTTCGGATTGGGGCAGACGCACCGACTCGATGAAATCGAGGGCGGCCGGAATCCCCGAAAGATATTTGGTGTCGCCGGTCAGTCGGTAGTAGTCCAGCAGCGCGCGTACGATGCGGGCCGTCGTGCCGGTGTTGACGCTTCGCGGCTCGTAGGAGCGTGCATGGGCCGGCTGTAAATCCTCGACGGTGTACTGGTCGCCCCAACCGGCATAAGGCGCGCCCTGCTGCAGCGTGATGATGCAGTTCATCGCCCGCAGGATAGGCTCTTTGAGGTTCTGCATGCCGAGCGCTTGGTAGCACTGAATCAGAAATTCGATGTTGTCGGGAATCACGTCGTCGTTGAGCGTGACGAACGACGAGTAGTCGGGTTTCCCTTGGAACGGGTGGTCGTAGCGCAACGGGTAGCGTTGAGGCCAGCCGCCGCAAGGGTACTGGCTCTCCAAAACCAGTCCGATGACCTTTTCCAAGGCGGGCCGGAACTTGGGGTCGTACTTCTCGACGTAGATGCGCAGCAGGAATTTGGCTGCCTCCATCGTGCCGCCGTCGTCGAACGTCGCATTGCCGTAGTAGTGCTGGAACTCTTCGAGCCGCCATGCGCTTTTGCCGACGGTCGCGTACCACTCTTTCAACGAGTTTTCTCCTGCGAAGTCGAACACATAGTTCCAGCCGCCGCACGGCAGTTGTCCCCAAATCAAGGCCGCTGCGATGCGTTCGGCCGCTTCGTAGTAGTATTCGTCGCCGGTGGCGTGGTAGGCGTCGAGCATCAGGTGGCCGACCGAGGGGGTTCCGGGCGGCTGAATCCATGCCATGGTGCGTTTGGCTTCCAGCTCGCCCCACGAGCGCGAGAAGTCGGGCAGGTAACTCCATACGAATCCGCCGCGATAGCTCGCCACATCCATCATGTAGTGCGTGGCCTGCTTCATGGCGTCGAGAATCCGCCGGTCGGGGTCGGGTCGGCGGGCGGATGCGGTCGAACCGAATGCCGCCGAGAGCAGCAACCCGCAAATCAAGATACGTTTCATGTTCATTATCGGTTGGTCAGAGAAGGGTGAATTTGAACGAATCGAAACGGGCCGCTCCGTCGCCGTAGACGAACAGTCCCGGCAGCACGCTCTGGAAATCGTAGAGCGTGTTGTGGTGATAGCCCGAAATGTCCATGCCCCACGTTTCGCGTTGCCATGTCGTGCCGTCGTAGCTGTATTCGCCGGTGACGACGTGGCGGTCGTTGCGGATGCGGAGCCACAGGGTTTCGGTCGGGTTCGGGTGCGCGCCGCTGCCGCGCTCCTGCCCCATGCGATGCCGGATGCGGCGCATGCGGTCGAATCCCGTGCTCATGAAGAATCCGCCGTTGTAGTAGAGGGCGATACCGGCCTTGACGTCGCCTTCGAGGGTGACGCGGACTTCGACTTCGTAGGCATGCTGTCCTGCGACGAAGAGCATCGGGGGCGAAGCGACCATATCGTTGCCCGTCGAGCGAATCGTCACCGTCTTGTCGCCGACACTCACGCGCGACGGGTCGTAGTTTTTATAAAATTTCCACTCCAAGCCGACCCGAAATTCATCGAGATGCGCATAGCGGTCGCCGACGGTCGTGTCGAACGGCAGCGGGGCTGCGATTTCGTGCTCGATGTCGGTCTCGTCGCAGGTTTTGAACCAGCCGTCGGGGGTCATTTCGACCGGTTCCATGAGCGTCTGTCGGCCGAGATTATAAAAACCGTTTTCGTAGGAGTGGTAGACGACCATCCAGCGGCCGTCGGGGGTGTCGATGAGCGACCCGTGGCCTTTGGACCACCAGCGGTCGCTGTTCCGGTAGGTGTGCACCAGCGGATTGTACGGCGAATTTTCCCAAGGCCCGTTAATAGAGCGCGAACGGGCTACCGTAATCATGTGGCTGGTCGGAGGCCCGGCCGTGCCGCCTTCGGCGTTGAGGTAGTAGTAGTATTCGCCGATTTTGCGCAGCTTGGGCCCTTCGAGACAGAAGCCCTCCGTAATCCAGTCGGACGGATAGCGCCAGCCGGCATAGACGGTCTCTTCGGTACCCGGCACGATAGCCAGCCCGTCGTCGGTCAGCCGCGCCCGTTTGCCGTTGCTCAGGAACAACCAGCGTGTGCCGTTTTCGCCGACCGCGTGGCACGGGTCGATGTTGGCGATGTGCAGGTCGATTGGGTCGCTCCAAGGCCCGTAAGGCGATTCGGCCCATGTGACGTAGTTTTTGCGTCCTCGCGGCAGGGCCACCGTGAAGTAGATATAGTATTTGTCGCCGTATTTGGAAATGTCCGGCGCCCAAATCGAACCGAGATAGGTGTTGAGCGCGCAGCTGATAGGCTCCCAATGCACCAAGTCGCGCGAATGGAAGACGGTCAGTCCGGGCTGGTAGTCGAATGCCGAATGGGTCATGTAGTAGTCCTCCCCGTCGCGGACAATGGTCGGGTCGGGGTAGTCGCCTCCGAGAATCGGATTGCGGTAGGTCTGGGCCGTTGCCGACAGCGACAGGGTCAGGGCGGCCAAGCAGATGATGCGGATTTTTCCTTTCATGGCAGGGGTTTGTATCGAACCTGCTTCAAATATACGCTTTTTTTGCGGAAAAATGGCAGAAAAGGGGCGGTTTTTCGGGGCTGCGGGTTGACGGATAACGACGAAATGGCTATATTTGCATAGAATAAGGATTTTTCAAAAATACGGACAGCAATGGAAAAAACCGGAAGCAAATCATTCATCTTTGCGGCGGAAACGCCTTGGGAAGAGCTCGGTGGCGGCGTCAAACGTCAGATTCTCGGCTACGACGGACAGTTGATGGCGGTCAAAGTGGTATTCGAGAAAGGGGCGGTCGGTGCGCCGCATCACCACTACCACAGCCAGTGCACCTATGTAGCCAAAGGCAAGTTCGAGTTCACGATTGACGGCGAGACGCACATCGTTTCGGAGGGCGACAGCCTTTTCAAGACCCCCGACCAGCCGCACGGCTGCGTTTGCTTGGAGGAGGGTATGTTGATCGACATGTTCAGCCCGATGCGGGCCGATTTTCTGAAAAAATAACGGGCGCACGATGCGAGGTTGGATTCGTCTGTGGTGCCTGCCGGTGGCGGGGGCGGTCGTCGGAGCGCTCCTGTCGGTCGGACGCAGCGATGCGGAGCCGGAACCGATGACGGCGTCCGGGCTTCGGCCTGCCGATTTCCGTGCCGTCATCGACGACCGTCCGACGGCACTCTACCGGCTGTCCAACGAGGCCGGTATGGAGGTTTGCGTGACCGACTACGGGGCGCGTGTCGTCTCCGTCGTCGTGCCCGACCGCAACGGCACAATGGCCGATGTGGTCTGCGGATTCGACAACGTGGCGGATTATCGGCGTGTGCGGCAGAATTTCGGGTCGACCGTCGGTCGTTACATCGGCCGCATTCTCGGTGCCCGTTTCGCAATCGACGGCGTGGAGTATCGTTTGCAGGCCGGTGGCGGCGGGCATTGTTCGCACGGCGGTTCTCCCGGGTTCGCCGACCGCGTGTGGCATCCGATTGCCTGCGACGGCCGGACGCTGACGCTCGCTTACGATTCGCCCGACGGCGAAAACGGTTTTCCGGGCAATCTGCACATGCAGGTGCGCTTCACGGTGCGCGATGACAATACGCTGGCCGTCGATTACGAGGCGACCACCGACAAACCTACCGTGCTGAACCCCTCGAACCACTCTTTTTTCAACATCAGCGGCGACCTTTCGACGACGGTGCTGAACCAGCGGTTGCGGATTTTCGGCGACAGCATCACCGAATACGACGCGCGCAAATGCGTCACGGGCCGCTTTCTGCCGGTCGAGGGTACGGCTTTCGACTTCAAGGAGTTCCGCCGTATCGGCGACGGCATCGACGACCCCGACCCGCAGCTGGCAGTGACGGGCGGCTACGACCATGCGTGGCGCATCGACGGCTGGGACGGAACCCTGCGCAAGGCGGCGGAAATCGCGGACGATGCGACGGGCCGGACGCTGACGGTCTATACGACCGAACCGGCCGTGCATGTCTACACGGCCAACGGCCACAACGGCCGCATCGTCGGCAAACGGGGAACGGCCTATCAGCGGCGCAATTCGTTGTGTTTCGAGACGATGCACTTCGCCGACAGCCCGAACCAACCGCACTTCCCCTCGACCCTTTTGCGGCCCGGTGAAACGTTCCGGTCGACGACCGAGTTCCGTTTCGGCGTGTCGGACGATTGAGCATTTTTTTTCGTTTTCGACCTCGACGGTCGAGTTGTATTATGAAACTATATCGAATTTTACCGGCGATTTTGCTGTTGCTCGCGGGAAGCGTGCAGGCGGCAGTGCAAGTGGGCGGATTGCGCACCGAGCGTATGGAACGCCCCCTCAACATCGAATCGCAGCATCCGCGATTGAGTTGGGTCATCGAATCGAACGACCGCGGCGTCCTGCAAAAGGCTTACCGCGTGTTGGTCGCCTCGTCGCCCGAAGCGCTCGCTGCGGGCAAGGGCGACTTGTGGGATTCGGGGCGGGTCGAATCGGACGAATCGGTTTGGGTGCCCTATGACGGAGCGCCGCTCAAAAGCAACGCCCGCTGCTATTGGAAGGTCAAGGTGTGGACTTCGCGCGGCGAGAGCGCATGGAGCCGACCGGCCGAGTGGGGCATGGGCTTGCTCGGCGAAACGCATTGGGGCGGCCGCTGGATCGGGTGGGACGCTCCGTTCGCGTGGGATGTCGAGGATTCGCACAGCAAGCTCAGTGCGCGCTGTCTGCGCACCGAATTTCGGACGGACGATGTGCCGGTTCGACGTGCGACGCTCCACATTTGCGGGCTCGGACTTTACGAACTCTACATCGACGGCGAACGGGTCGGTAACCAAGTGCTGGCTCCGGCTCCGAGCGATTACCGGCGGACGGTCATCTACAATTCGTTCGATGTGACCGACCGGCTCGCAGGCGGCGACCATGCTATCGGCGTGATGCTGGGCAACGGCCGCTACTACACGATGCGCCAGAACTACAAACCGCACAAAATTCCGACGTTCGGCTACCCGAAAGTGCGGCTGAATCTGATTATCGAGTACGCCGACGGACGGACGCAGCGGGTCGTCACGACGGAGCGGGGTTGGCGGCTGACGGCCGACGGCCCGATTCGCAGCAACAACGAATACGACGGCGAAATCTACGACGCCCGCAAGGAACTGGGCGACTGGACGCGGGCCGGTTACGACGATTCGTCGTGGCTCGAACCCCAGCGGGTGTCGCTGCCTTACGGTACGCTGCGCGGCAATCGGGCGCCGAACATGCGGGTAATGAAGCGTCTGCCGGCCGTTCGGCTCGAACGCTTCGGCGACCGCTGCATCGCCGACTTCGGTCAGAACATGGCCGGTTGGATTCGCATCCGGCTGCGTCACGGCCGCGAGGGCGACACGATTCGCATCCGTTATGCCGAACTGCTGAAAAACGAGGGCCGCGAGCTGGACGTGGAGAATCTGCGCCACAGCCGGAGCACGGACTACTACATTTGCAATGGCCGCGAAAACGGTGGGTCGTGGGCTGCGCGGTTTTCGTATCACGGATTCCGCTATGCCGAAATCACCGGCTGCGACGACCTGACGGCGGACGACCTCACGGCCGAGTTCGTCTACGACGAAATGGCGGACACGGGCAGTTTCGAGTCGTCGGACGAGACGCTGAACGCCATTTGCCGCAATGCGTGGTGGGGTTATGCCAGCAACTACAAGGGCGTGCCGCTCGACTGCCCGCAGCGCGACGAACGTCAGCCTTGGCTGGGCGACCATGCGATGAACAGCTGGGGCGAGAGTTTCCTGTTCGACAATGCGAACCTCTATGCCAAGTGGACGGACGACATGCGCGAGGCGCAGCGCGAAGACGGGTGTATTCCCGACATCTGTCCGGCATTCTACAACTACTATACGAGCGAAATGACATGGTCGTCGACCCTGCCGGTGGTGTGCGAAATGTTGTGGCAGCAGTACGGCGACACGGAGCCCGTCCGGCGCAATTACGGGGCAATCAAGCGGTGGATGAAGCACATCCGCGACAATTTCACGACGGCCGACGGCGTAATCGACGCCGACAAGTACGGCGACTGGTGCGTGCCGCCCGAATCGCCCGATTTGATTCACAGCCGGCAGCCCGAACGCCGGACGGACGGGGCGCTCATCGCTACGGCCTATTATTACAAGGTTTCGCGGATGTTGGCGGAGTTCGCACGGTTGCAGCGGCTCGACGACGAAGCCGAAGCCTTCGAGCACGAAGCTGCGACGATTCGCGACCGCTTCAATGCCCGATTCCTGACCGTCCGGCGCGGCACTTCGCCGACGAAAAAGCCGCATATCCTTCATCCCGATAGCGTTTTTTACGGCAACAACACCGTGACCTCGAATCTGTTGCCGCTGGCGTTCGATATGGTGCCCGACGACTGCCGCGAGGAGGTCGAAAAGAACCTCATCGCCCGTATCATCACGACCGACAACGGCCATATCGGCTGCGGCGTCATCGGGGTCAATTGGCTGATGCGTCAGCTGTCGCGCATGGGGCGCGGCGATGTGGCCTGTCTGCTGGCCACGAACCGCTCCTATCCCAGCTGGGGCTACATGGTCGACAAGGGAGCCACGACTATCTGGGAGCTGTGGAACGGCGATACGGCCGCCCGCACGATGAACAGTGCGAATCATGTCATGATGCTCGGCGACTTGCTGGCATGGTGTTTCCGCGATTTGGGCGGCCTCAATCCGGCCCGTCCCGGCTACAAAGAGATTCTGTTGCGGCCCGATTTCTCGATCGAGCAGTTGAGCCATGTCCGTGCGAGCCACGTCACGCCCTATGGCGAGGTGGTCAGCTCGTGGCACAAAACATTGATGCACCTCGATTGGGAGGTGACCGTGCCCTGCAACACGACGGCGCTGCTCGTGCTGCCGACGACCGACGAACGGGCCATCAAGGAGCACGGCGTGAAGCTGGTCGGCCGCGAGCCGAACGCTACGGTTTGGCGGGTGCCGTCGGGTAATTATCGTTTCTCGGTCGATTTGAATCCGGCCGAGCGCCGCGACCGCAAAGGTCTGTTGTGCGAGGAGTTCCTTTACGAAAAAACCTCTTTCCCGGAGTGCCATTCGGCGACGATTGCCGAGACGCCCGCAGGCGATTTGGTGACGGCCTTTTTCGGCGGAACCAAAGAACGCAATCCCGATGTCTGCATCTGGGTGTGCCGCAAACCGAAGGGCGCCGACCGCTGGACGGCTCCCATGCAGGTGGCGGACGGCATCGTCAACGACACGTTGCGGTATGCGTGCTGGAATCCCGTGCTGTTCCAAGTGCCCGAACCCGACGGCGAATTGTGGCTTTTCTATAAAGTGGGGCCCAACGTGGCAGGGTGGAAAGGCTATCTGATTCGTTCGCGCGACGGCGGTCGGACGTGGAGCGCGCCGGAGGAGATGCCCGTCGGATTTTTGGGCCCTGCCAAGAACAAACCGGTGTGGGTCGACGGTCGGATTCTCTTGCCGTGCAGCACCGAGGGCGGCCACTGGAACATCTATTTCGAGTGGACGGACGACCGAGGTGCGACGTGGCACAAAACCGGTGCACTGGCGAGCGAGCCGAGCGTGCAGACACAGAACCGCACGCCCGATTCTCCCGATGCCGGCAAAATGGAGGCGATTCATGCCATTCAGCCGAGCATCCTGCAACTGGCCGACGGTCGGCTGATGCAGTTGTGCCGCACGCGCAACGCCAAAATCGGCACGGCCGTGAGCAGCGACAAGGGCGAGACGTGGAGCCGGCTCGAATTGTCGGACGTGGAGAACAATCAGTCGGGTATCGACGCCGTGACGCTGCACGACGGGCGCCATGCGTTGGTTTATAACGATTTCGAGACGTTGGCTGGGACGCGCAAAGGGCCTCGAACGCCGTTGAGCCTTGCGGTTTCGGACGACGACGGAAAGACGTGGCGGCATGTGATGACGCTCGAAGATTGTCCGATCAGCCAGTACTCCTATCCGGCCGTTATCGAGGCAAGCGACGGCACGTTGCACATCGTCTATACGTGGCGGCGTCGGCGCATCAAGCACTTGCAGGTGCGGTTGTGAGGAACTGCCCGTCGTAACGCTTGCGACGGTCGCGGGCGCGCCGACCTCTGCCGCTAACAATAACTCTGCACGTCGTCGAGCGTAATGCGGTCGGACGAGAGTATCAACAACCGCTCGATGACGTTGCGCAGCTCGCGGATGTTGCCCGTCCACCGCATGGCGCACAGAGCGGCCAGCGCGTCGGCGTCGACCGGCTTTTCGGGCACGCCGTACTCCGCCGAAATCAGGCGGATGAAGTGGTCTATCAACAACGGAATATCCTCCGCGCGGTCGCGCAGGGCCGGAACCCGCACGACGACCACCCCGATGCGGTGGTAGAGGTCTTCGCGGAAGTTGCCCTTGCTGATTTCCTCTTTGAGGTTCTTGTTCGTCGCGGCGATGACCCGCACGTCGACGTCGATGTCCTTGTCGCTGCCCACGCGGCAGATGCGGTTCTCCTGCAACGCGCGCAACACTTTGGCTTGCGCCGCCAGCGACATGTCGCCGATTTCGTCCATGAATAGCGTGCCGCCGTTGGCTTGCTCGAACTTGCCGCGCCGCTGCTTGATAGCCGACGTGAAAGCCCCGCGCTCGTGGCCGAACAGCTCGCTCTCGATTAATTCGGACGGAATGGCCGCGCAGTTGACCTCGACGAACGGCGCGCCCGTGCGTCGGCTCTTGGCGTGCATCCAGCGGGCCACGAGCTCCTTGCCTGTGCCGTTTTCGCCCGTGACGAGTACCCGCGCATCGCACGGCGCCACCTTGTCGATGAGCTGCCGCACCCGTTCGATTTGGGCCGAAGCGCCGATAATCGGCTCGGTCTGGAATCCCGAGGCGCGCCGACGGCGCACGGAAACGGCCGGAGCGGCGGACGAGGCGGGTGCTCCCGTCGGCGCGGCCTCGTCGGGCTGGTCGACCACCTTATGGATAGAGGTGAGCAGGCGGTTCATGTCGATGGGTTTGGTCAGGTAGTCGCGCGCACCGCTGCGCACGGCAGCTACGGCCGAGTCGATGCTCCCCTCGCCGGCCAAGACGATGAACGGCACGCCGGTGTCGGAGATGCCGCCCGTCGAATCGGACAGAATGACGTCGAACGGAATTTTCTCGCACATTCGGGTCGCGACGCTTTCGTCTTCGACCGCCTCGGTCGAAAATCCCTCGTA
The DNA here is from genome assembly GCA_947178455.1 of uncultured Alistipes sp. GTDB lineage: Bacteria > Bacteroidota > Bacteroidia > Bacteroidales > Rikenellaceae > Alistipes. The sequence continues at coordinate 10,632 of CAMWYI010000013.1, forward strand.
CTCCAACCGCTCGCGCAAGATGTTTCGCATACTTTTTGAATGGTCGAGAATTAAAACTTTTGCCATAGCTTGTTTTTCCTGAATTTTTCCTACATTTGTCGGCGTAATCGCGCTGATTCCCGTTCTGCCGATGCGCCGTCCGAAGCAGGGTTCATCTACGGCAAAGATAATTTTTTCCGCCTGCTCGCACCAAATCCGACCGCCGGCGGAAAAATCGCGAAACGATGTTGCAACGGCCTATCGCCCGCACCTGCACGGAACGCTCCGGCGACCGGATGCGATACCGGCCGATGATCCGAAAACCTTATGAAAAAGAATTACAATTACACCCGCCGCAAACTGTTTCTGCCCGAATACGGGCGGCACATCCACGAGATGATCGACTCGCTGTCGAAAATCGAAGACCGCCACGAACGCAACCGGCAGGCGCGGGCCGTCATCGCCGTCATGGGCAACCTCTTTCCGCTGCTGCGCGATACGGCCGACTTTACCCACAAACTGTGGGACCACCTCTTCATCATGTCTGATTTTCAGCTCGATGTCGATTCCCCCTACCCGCAGCCGTCCCGTCAGGAGCTGACCATGACGCCCCACCGCATGCGCTACACGCAACACCGCATCGGCTACAAGCACTACGGCAAGTACGTCGAGCAGATGATTCGCCAGCTGGGCCATGCGCGCGACCCCAAAGCGGTGTCGCAGACGGTGGACAATCTGGCCCGCTACATGCGCGCGAAAAGCTACGAGTATAATCAGGATTACCCGAACAACGAGGTGATCGTTCGGGACATCGAACGGATTTCCGAAGGTGCTATAAAAATCGACGAGCAGAGCTTAAATAAATTCCGAAACGACCATAAACAGCACTTTTCGGCACGTCCGCAGCGGGGGCAGCAGCGTCAGCAACAGCGTTCGCAGCACAACCGCAACCAGCAGCGCAACCGCAATTTTCAGAAAAACAACGGCCCACGCCGCAATTCTTCGCGGTAAATGTGTGCCGTGTCGAAGAAAAAACGTATCTTTATAACGTCGTTAAGATTTTTTAACCCGAATCCATGAACAGACTCACCGTTACGTTTCTTGCGGTCGCCGCACTCGCGTTGAGCGGCTGCCGTTCGTCGAAAGTCATCATTTCGGGCCGTTTCGTCGGCAACGACGTTGCGACCGTCTACTTGGAACAGGTCACGCCGCTGGCGCAGACCGTCATTGACTCCGCGACGCTCGATGCCGGCGGAAACTACCGTTTCCGGCTCAAAACGGCGCCGCACTCTCCGGCACTCTACCATGTCGTCTATAACGGCGAACGTATCCCGTTGTTCCTCGCGGCGGGCGACCGGCTGACGGTCGGCGCCGTCGGCAACGTCGTGCGCAACTACACGGTCGAAGGCTCCGAAGAGTCGGAACTCCTGCGGCAGTTCTACCAAGCGTTCGTCGGAGGTGCGCAGAACCTCGACAAACTCGCGGGCCGCATCTCGAAAGCCGGACTTTCGGACAAAGAGCGGCAGGCGCTCATCAAGGAGTACACGGCCGAGTATTACCGCATCCGGCGCGAGCAGCTGCGTTTCATCGTCGAGCACAAATCGTCGCTCGCGGCGGTTTATGCCCTCTACCAGCGGCTGCGGGGCGATACCTATCTGTTCAACGGCGACAGCGACGTGGTTTACTACCGCACGGTGGCCGAAGCCCTCGAACAGAGCTATCCCGAATCGCCCTACCTGCAATCGCTGCTGGCCGAAATCAACCGCATGGATGCGCGTATCAGCCTGTCGTCGAACATCACCGAAACGGGCTATCCCGATTTGGAGATGACTGACATCTACGGCAAAAAAATCCGGCTGTCGTCGCTCTTGGGCAAGGTCGTGCTGCTCGATTTCTGGTCGGCCGAACTGGGCAACAGCAACGCGCTCAACGCCGAACTGAAAGAGATTTACGACACCTACCGCAATGCCGACACGCCGTTCGAGGTCTATCAGGTGGCTATCGACACCTCGAAACCGTTGTGGATTACCGCTGTGCAGGAGCAGCAGCTGCCTTGGATTTCGGTCAGCGACCTGCGCGGACGGGCATCGACTTCGCTGGGCTTGTACAACGTGCGGAAACTGCCCGCCAACTTCCTCATCGACAAGGAGGGCACGCTCGTCGCCCGCGACATCTACGGCAAGACGCTGGATGCCAAACTCCGGCAGCTGACCCGATAACGCTGGCCGCCGGCCCCGCAACCGATGACGGAAAACGCACGACATAACGCTGCCGGACGCATCTATTTCGCGTCGGACATCCATTTGGGCGGCGGCGATGCGGCGTTCGCGCGTGCGAACGAACGGCGTTTCGTGGCATGGCTCGACCGTGCGGCCGCCGATGCGGAGGCTATCGTGTTGCTGGGCGATATTTTCGATTTTTGGTTCGAGTACCGCCGCGTCGTGCCCAAAGGGTGCGTCCGCACGCTGGCCAAATTGGCCGAATTGACCGAACGCGGCATCCGTGTCGTGTTTTTTACGGGCAATCACGACATGTGGGTGCGGGATTATCTGCGGTGCGAGTGCGGCGTGGAAATCTACACCTCGCCCCGCTTGCTGGAACTCAACGGACAGCGCATCTTCTTGGCGCACGGCGACAACATGGGCGTCGGGCGCGAACCTCGCCTGTTGAACCGGATTTTCCGCTCGCACAGCTTGCGCTGGCTCTTTTCGTGGGGCATTCATCCCGACTGGGCCATGCGTTTCGGCCGCTGGTGGAGCGGCCAATCGCGCAAGTCGCATGCGGGGCCGGAGGGATTCGACGAATCGCTCACCGAGCCGCTCATCGGTTTCGCCCGACGCTATGCCGAGACGCACGAAGTCGACCATTTCGTCTTCGGGCATATGCACTTTCCGCGCGACTATCGCGACGGCGCGCTGCACACGGTGCACTTGGGCGGCTGGGAGAAGCGGCCGTCCTATGCCGTACTCGATAATTTGGGAAACCTAACCCTCGAAATGCTCGACCGATGAAACAATACCACGACCTCTTGCAGCGCATTCTCAGCGAAGGCGTCGTGCGCGGCGACCGCACGGGCACCGGCACCAAAGGGGTGTTCGGTCATCAGATGCGGTTCGACTTGCGCGCGGGTTTTCCGCTGCTGACCACCAAGAAGGTCTTTTTGAAGGGGGTCATCCACGAATTGTTGTGGTTCCTGCGCGGCGACACCAATATCAAATACTTGGTGGACAACGGCGTCCACATTTGGGATAACGACGCCTATCGTTACTATACGGAGTTGTGCGCCCGCGACGGGGCGCAGCCGCTCGAACGCAATGCGTTTCTGCAAGCGGTGCAGGCCGAGGCCGAATCGCCCGTCGCAGGGTACCGTTTCGGCGACCTCAACCACGTTTACGGCTATCAGTGGCGGTCGTGGCCCTGCCCCAATGGCGGTGCTATCGACCAGCTGGCGCAGGCGGTCGAACTCATCCGCACGAATCCCGAATCGCGCCGCATTCTGGTGTCGGCGTGGAACGTGGCCGAAGTGGCCGATATGGCTCTGCCGCCGTGCCACGTGCTGTTCCAGTTCTACGTGGCCGACGGACGCCTTTCGTGCCAGTTGTACCAGCGGAGCGCCGATACGTTTCTCGGCGTGCCGTTCAACATCGCGTCGTATGCCTTGCTCACGATGATGGTGGCGCAGGTGTGCGGCCTCGAAGCGGGGGAGTTCATCCACACGCTGGGCGATACGCACCTCTATCTGAATCACTTGGAACAGGCGCGCGAACAACTTTCGCGTTCGCCGCGCCCGCTGCCCCGCATGCGCTTGAATCCGGCCGTGAAGTCGCTGTTCGACTTCCGGTACGAAGATTTCGCGTTGGATGATTACGACCCCTATCCGGCCATCAAGGCTCCGATGTCGTTCTGATTTTTAGCTCTCGTTCTCATGATTTCGATTATCGTTGCCGTGGCGGAAAACGGCGTAATCGGCGACCGGAATAGGTTGTTGTGGCATATTTCGGAGGATTTGCGCCGTTTCAAGGCTTTGACATCGGGGCATCCGGTCGTCATGGGGCGCAAGACTTGCGAATCGCTCGGCCGCCCGCTGCCCAACCGCCGCAACGTGGTGATTTCGCGGCAGGAGACGCAAATCGCCGGTTGCGAGGTCGTGCATTCGCTCGACGAGGCGCTGGCGCTCTTTTCGGACGACGAGGAGGTCTTTATCATCGGCGGCGCACAGATTTATGCGGCGGCCCTGCCTATCGCCGATAGGTTCTATCTTACCCGCGTCGGGCATGTTTACGAGGGCGACACCCGCTTTCCCGACTGGAATCCGGCCCAATGGCGGCTCGTTGCCTCCGAACGTTGCGAGCACGGTGCCGAATATCCCTATCCGTTTACTTTCGAGGTCTACGAGCGGCGGTAAGGGCTGCACAAAAAACGATGCGCACACTCGGTAAAGCGTGCGCATCGTTCGTTATCGACGGATTTGTCGTCGCGACCTTATTGGATACGTTTGTAGGTTTCGGTGCTTTCTTCCAATTCAGTCTCGCCTTTATAGGTGCGAACTAAAACGAGCTGCGATTCGGTCAGTTTTTTGATTTCATAGGTATCTTCGGGTTCTAAAAATGGTGAGTTTTCTACCATAAAATTGTTGCCCGAAATCGAATAAGTAATGTTGTAGACATGTGGGGTTGTTCCAGTTCGATATTCGCTATATTGGCCTGTTCCGTCTTGGTTGAACGTGTACGTCCAATAATACCCGTCTTCATTGGGATAGTCATCCGACCATGTCTCTTTTCCGCTCTCTTCGCCGTCATCATAAGTGCACCATCCTTGTTCATGGGTGATTTGCCACGTTCCGGCAATCGTGCCCGGAGCAATGGGCAGATTGGGTTATTCATCGTCGGAGCAGGCCGCGAACGAGATTGCCGCAAGCAGGGCGGCTGCACAGAAAAATAACTTTTTCATAATAGAAAAATAAGTTTGGTTGTCGTTTCGGCACCTCGGACGACGGTTTATAAAATAGTTTTGCTTAACTAAATACGGAAAGCGTGGTGCCGAAAACTTATTTCAGTTAAGCAGGTTCTGGAATACCTTGGGATAAAACAAGCAACAACTCCACGCTCATACACCCCACAGAACGCAGAGTATACGACGCGGTAAGATGTTCACTGGTTCTCATCCCTTTGAATTTTCCAGATTCGCTTAACGAGAACAAGCTACACTTTCCGTGTAAAGATATGTCGGTACAAAAGTAGCGATAATTTTGAACAATCAAAATTCCGCTATCGGAAAGTCGCATCGATAATAGGTATTTATACCACCCCGCGAAACGCTCGAAAAGCCTACCTTTGCAACCGCAAAGGTTTTTTCGTACGATGGCCAAATACTTCGATATGCTGATGGAGGACGTGCGGTTCCGCGAGGGACTGCATGCCTGCATGAACTGCGGTGTCTGCACGGGCGTGTGTCCGGCGGCGGAGTTTTACAACTACGACCCACGCCAAATCGTCAGCATCGTCCAAACGCGCGACGAAGAAGCTATCGAACGCCTGCTGAAAGGCGACACGATTTGGTTTTGCGGCGAGTGCATGTCGTGCCGTCCGCGATGCCCGCGCGGCAATACGCCCGGCTATGTCATCCAAGCGCTGCGCACGCTGTCGCAAAAACTGGGTTTCTTCGTCGAAAGCGAGAAGGGCCGCCAGCAGCTGGCGCTGAAACGCACGATCGGCGAAAACATCCTCCGCACGGGCTACTGCATCGTGCCGAAGCTGGTGCGACCCGAACTGCACCCCGAACAAGGGCCCGTGTGGCAGTGGATTTACGACCACGACCGCGAGGTGTTCGCCTGCTTCACGCCGGTTTACGGACGCGAAGGCGCGGGGGCGCTGCGCCGCATCGACGACGAATCGCTCGATGAAATCCGTCGGATTTTCGACACGAGCGGCGGTACCGAGATGTTCGAGACCATCGAACGCCACTCCGACCGCAAGGCCCGCGAAATGGGCTACGAACAGGGTGCCGACGACCGCTACATGATGGATGTATTTCAAAAAAACAGCGTCGAACCATGAAACGTAACAGCTGGCAGGACTACCAGAAACAGATAGCCGACGACCACTATTACTATGCGCGCAGCTGCATCCGTCAGAATTTCTTTCCGGGCAGCGAGCGGGCGTTCATCGACATCCTGACCCGCGACTTGGGCAAGGACTTGCTCGACGACCCGAAACATTCGTCGTGCACGGGCATCGGCTACCACTCGGACATCGTGCCGTTGGAGACGATTATGACGGTCGTCGCGCGGCAGTTCTCGCTGATGAACGAGGTGGGTTACGAAAATTTCGTCACGTCGTGCATCACCTCGTTCGGCATCTACACCGAAATCCTCGCCACGTGGCAGGAGTTCCCCGAAACCGAAGAACGCACCCGCGAATACCTGCGCAAGGCGACGGGCCGCGAGTTTACGAAACCGGCGAGCCTCGCCCACACCTCCGACATCGTGTTCCATTTCCGCGACGACATCGCGGCACGAGCCAAACGGCGGCTGGTGAATGCTGCGACGGGCGAACCGCTGCGCGTGGTGGAGCACATCGGCTGCCACTATGCGAAGATATTTCCTAAATCGGGTATCGGCGGCTCGGAGTTTCCTTATGTGCTGGCCGGTATGGTCGAGTCGTGGGGCGGCGAGTGCGTCGACTATCCCGAACGCCGCCACTGCTGCGGATTCGGTTTCCGCAACTATCTGGTGCAGGCCAATCGCGGCTATTCGATTGCCAATTCGCACAAGAAATTGGAGAGTATGGCCCCCTATAAACCCGATTTCATCGTGGCCAACTGTCCGGGCTGCGCCATGTTCCTCGACAAGTGGCAGTACACCATCGCCGAAATGGAGGGCACGACCTACGGCGAGAACGGGCACGGCATTCCGGTGCTGACCTACGAGGAGATGGCCGGACTGGTCTTGGGTTACGACCCTTGGGAGCTGGGAATGCAGATGCACCAAGTCGACGTCGAACCGCTGCTGGACAAAATGGGCGTGGAGTACGACCCTGCGGCGAAGTACTTGGGACGCAACGGAAAATTCATCGGCAAACCCGATACGGCGGCCGTCAACTGCGGCCAGTCGGAACTGCTATACGACATAAAAGAATGAAAAAGGCAATCGTCATAGGCGGCGGCCCTGCGGGGATGCAAACGGCCCTGCAACTGGCCCGACGGGGCGTGGAACCGGTCATCGTGGAGCGCGAAAACGCCTTGGGCGGCAAACTGCGCAACTGGCACCGGTTGTTCCCGACGTTCACGCCCGCAACCGATGTGCTGGCCGAATTGCGCCGCCGCGTCGATGAAAAAGGTATCGAAGTGCATTTGTCGACCGAAGTCGAAAGTTTCACTGCCAAGTCGGTGAAATTGTCCGACGGTCGGACGATGCCGTGCGATGCGGTGGTCGTCACGACGGGTTTCACGTTGTTCGACGCCCGCATCAAGGAGGAGTACGGTTACGGCATTTACGATAACGTCGTCACGTCGACCGACCTCGAACGGATGTTCAACGAAGGGCGGGTCGTCAAGGCCGACGGCTCGCAGCCGCGCCGCATCGCGTTTCTGCATTGCGTGGGCTCGCGCGACGAAAAAGTTTGCCAGCAGCACTGCTCGCGCGTTTGTTGCGTGACGGGCGTCAAGCAGGCTATCGAAACGAAACAGCTGTTGCCGGAGGCGGACGTGTTCAATTTCTACATGGATATCCGCATGTTCGGGCCGGGTTACGAGGAGCTTTACCGCGAGGCGCAGCAACAATACGGTATCCACTTCGTGCGGGGGCGCATCTCCGAAGCAGCGGCGACCCACGACGGACGGATTCGCATCAAGGCCGAAGATACGCTGACGGGACGTCCGTTGCGGATGAGCGTCGATTTGCTCGTGCTGCTCATCGGCATGCGGGCCAACGACACCAACGCTGCATTCGCGGCGGGTGCGGGGCTGACCCGTGCGGCGAGCGGATTCCTGCAACCCGAAAACCTCTTTCTCGACAGCGTGCGGAGCGGGGTCGAGGGCATTTTCTATGCGGGTGCTGTCACGGCTCCGAAGACCGTCGGCGAAACGGTCAACGAAGCGATTGCGGCGGCCGATGCGGCGGCCGAATACCTGTCGAAGAATTGACGAAACACAGCGACGTATGGCGGCAATCAATTTCGGATACACGATTTCCCAGCCTCGGGCTATCGACATCGACCGCAACAACCTGCGCAAGAGCGACGAAATTCTGCGCGAGATGCCCGAACTGCAAACCTGCATCGGCTGCGGAAGCTGCACGGCCAGCTGCACGGCGGGCAATCTGACCGAGTTCAACTTCCGCAAAGTGCACACGCTGGTGCGTCGCGGTGAGTATCAGGGCGCTTACGAGGAGCTGAACAAGTGCATGCTCTGCGGCAAGTGCCGGTTGGTCTGCCCGCGCGGCATCAACACGCGGGGCGTGATTTTGTTGATTAAACGCAAATTAGGGGATTTTTAACACACCATGAGTTTTTTCGCACCGTTCTGCATCCCGTTCATCGTCGGGGCCGGCGTGATGTTCGTCACGCTGGCGTGGAAGTGGGGCCTTTGGCTCTACCGGTTGCCCCGTGCCGACAAACTGCGTATCGTGCGCGGCTTCCCGACGCGGGCGACGCTCGATGCCGTCGGCGAAACAGTGTGCGAATCGTTGCTGCACCGCCGCATTTTCCGCGTCAATCCGTTGCTGGGCTACATGCACCTATCGCTGGCTTTCGGGTGGTTCCTGCTGATTGCGGTGGGGTGGCTCGAAACGCTGGCTTACATGGGTCTGCGCTGGGTGCCGTTGCAGGGGCATGTCTTTTTCCGCTATTTCGCCACCGCATTGCCCCACAAGCCGCTCTTCGCGTTCGTGATGGACTTGCTGCTGTTGTTCGTGCTGTCGGGCGTGGCATTGGCTTGGGGCAAACGCTTCTTCTCCAAGCGAATGGGCATGCGCCGCACGACGAAACACGTGCTCGGCGACCGCGTCGCGCTGTCGGCGCTGTGGTTCATCTTTCCGGCCCGCCTGCTCGCCGAAAGCACCACTTGCGCCATATACGGCGGCGGCAGTTTTCTGACGGGCACGCTCGGTGCGTGGATGGGCGAACACATCCAGACCACGACGCTGCTGTCGGTCGAAAGCGCGGCGTGGTGGTTCTATTCGTCGTGTTTGGGTCTCTTTTTTGTGGCGCTGCCGTTCTCGCGCTACATGCACATATTCACCGAGGTGCCGTTGATTTTTCTGCGGCGTTATCGGTTGCGGTCGGGCGAAAAGGAGAGTTCCTACGACCGTTTTCAAGTCGACGCCTGCTCGCGGTGCGGCATCTGCATCGACCCCTGCCAGCTGCAAAGCGTGCTGGGGGTCGACAACGTGCAGTCAGTCTACTTCTTGCGCGACCGCCGCTACAATATGTTGAGGCCCGAAGTGGCCGACAGCTGCCTGCTCTGCGGACGGTGCGCCCTGCGTTGTCCGGTGCAGATAGACCTCAATACCTTGCGCGTCAACTCGCGCGACACATTGCACGGCATTCCGGCCGGGCGCCGTTACGACTACCTCAAAACGTCCGACCCTTCGTCGGGCGAGGGCAAAGTGGGGTATTTCGCCGGTTGCATGACGCTGCTGACGCCCCGTACGCTCGCGGCAATGGAAACGATTTTCCATGCAGCAGGCGAGGAGGTCTGGTGGGCTGACCGCGAGGGGGGCATCTGTTGCGGCCGTCCGCTGAAATTGGCCGGCGAAACCGAAGCGGCCCACCGCATGATGGAGTCCAATACGGCGCTTTTCCGCAAACACGGTATCACCACGCTGGTCACGTCGTGCCCGATTTGTCTGAAAGTCTTTCGCGAGGATTACGCCCTCGAAGTCATCGAGGTGCTCCACCATTCGCAATACATGCTGCGGTTGATGCAGGCGGGTCGTTTGCCGGTCGCGCA
>CAMWYI010000014.1 GCA_947178455.1 uncultured Alistipes sp.
TCGGCACGCAAGCCTCAATGTCTCTGTCGCACCAATCGAGCACATCGGCCTGCGACGAAGCGGCCAACTGCACGTCGCTCGGCGATTTCGATGCCGAATCGCGCAAAGGCACGTTGCCCCAAGCCTGCGCCAAAATGAAGTGGTAGTACGCACGCAGGAAACGCGCTTCGTTGTACATGTACCCGTCGGGGTCGAGGTTGCCGCCCTGCGTTTCGAGCATCTCCATGAACTCGTTGGCATTCTTCACGCCGGCATAAATCATCGTCCATGCACCGTAAACGTTCGTATCGGTCGTACCGTGATTGTAATAATAGGGAAACGCCTGAGTCGCGTCGCGGTTGCAATAGCAGAGGTCGTCGACGACCGACATCATCAGCGAATAGTAGTTGCCGTAGAACGCCTCGTTGTTCATGGCCCCGTACACGCCCGCCAGACCGTAGAGCGCATCGGACTCGGATTCGTAGAACGTTTGGGGCGCAATCACTTTCGGGTCGATGTCGAGAAACGAGCACGATGCAAGCGAAAACATTGCGCAGCTGCCAAACAATATAATGAATATTCGTTTCATAAAATTCATGCTTTTGATAATTCGGTTAGAAAGTGAGATCCACACCCGCCGTGATACCGAAACTGCGCGGATAAGCCGACCAGTCGAATCCGGGCGTCAGCACCGAACTGCGGGTCGAGACTTCGGGGTCGGGGCCGCTGTAACCGGTGAACGTGCAGATGTTGTTCAACGACAAGTGGACGCGGGCGGAACCGATACCCCACCGGCGCGTGATTTTTTCGGGCAGCTGATACCCCAGCGAAATGGAGTTCAAGCGCAGGAACGAACCGTCCTCGATGACGCGCGACGAATAGTATTCCATCGCGTTGGCTTTGGCGCGCGGAATGTTGCTCGTGGGATTCTCGGGCGACCAACGGTTGGCGTAGGAAGCCAGCTGGTTGGTGTTCGCCTTGACACCCGACTCGAACACCAGTCGGTTGGCGTTCAGGATGTCGTTGCCGTAACTCCACGTCATAAAGATGTTCAAATCGAAGTTGCCGTAGGTGAACGTGTTGCCGAAACCGCCCGTGTGCAACGGCTGGCCGCGTCCGATGATAGCGCGGTCGTTCGCATTGACCACGCCGTCGCCGTCGAGGTCGCGGTAGCGCGGATCGCCCGGCTGGATTTTATCCCGCGTAATCGACGAATGGTGCGGAATGCCCGATTTGAGCACATAGGTGCCGCCCAAATCGTCGAAATCCTCGTATTTATAGGTGCCCTCGTAAATCAGACCGAACATCATACCGGTCGAAGAACCCACCTGCGAGATGTAAGGATAGTCGCCGTTGTACTTCTGCTCCCACGCGACGCTGCGCAGCAAGGTCTGCTGTCCGTCGACGAGCGAGAGAATTTTGTTGCGGTTGAAGGCGATGTTGAACGACGTCGACCACTGGAATTTCGGAATGCGGATGTTGATCGTCTCCAACGAAAGTTCCAGACCCTTGTTGCTCAACGAACCGACGTTCATCATGGCCGACGTGTAACCCGACGAAGCGGGCATCGTGGCCGACAGCAGCAGGTCTTTGGTCTTCTTGTAATAGAGGTCGCCGGTGAACTTGATGCGGTCTTGGAAGAAGCCGAGGTCGACACCGAGGTTGTACTGCTCGGTGGTCTCCCATTTCAGTTTGTCGTTGGCCATCGAGCTGACGAAGTAGCCCGGTACGATTTGACCGCCGAACACGTAGTCGAAGCTGTCCGGGCCGTTCGGCGTGGTGTCGATGCGCGCATAGTAGTCGTAGGGGGTCGAAGTGCGGTTGTTACCCGTCAAACCCCACGAGAAACGCAGCTTGCCGTTCGTCAGAATCTGCGAATTTTTCAGGAACGATTCGCGGTTGAAGTTCCACGAAGCACCGAGCGCGGGGAAGTAACCCCAGCGGTTGTTCTTCGGGAAACGCGACGAACCGTCGGCACGCAGCGTGAAATTGAAGTAGTACTTGTAGTCGTAGTTGTACTCGGCACGTCCGAAATAGGAGAGCTGCCGCCAGTTATAGTAAGTGGCGGTAACGGGCTGCAGCGTACCGGTGTACAACGCCTGCAAACCGAGTTTTTCGGTGGTCATCTGCGTCGCTTCGATGCCGTCGTAGGTGTACTTCTGGCCTTGCAGCGTCGTACCGAGCAGCGCCTTGATGTGGTGCTTGCCGATAGCCTTGTTGTAAGTGAGCGTCGCTTCGGAAATCCAGTTCTCGGTATCCGTCCAGTAGATGCCGCCGTTGATGCCCTTGCCCGAAGGCGAACCCGGATAACCCGTGTAGGTCTTCGTGTTGTTGAACGCCTCGCGGCGACGCTTGTTGAGCGTATAACCGCCCGAAACTTTCAGGTCGAGCCCTTCCAGAATCGTGTAATTGATATAGGTGTTGGCCTGCACGACATCGGCATAGGTCTTCTTGTGTTCGTTCTTGGTCGAATAGACGGGGTTGAAACGGTAGTCGTTGGCACCCGCCACGTCATAGTCCGTCACGTCGTCGATGAGGTCCGAACCGTCGATTTTCGACGAAATCGGACGGTAGCCCCACACCGAGTAAATCAACCAACCCGACTGCGACGAGGTGTTGTTCGCCGAAGTGGGCGTGATGCCGCCCGTCGCCGTGCGCGTGTAATTGACATTGGCGTTGAAACGCACTTTGCCGTCGGCGAAGTCCTGCGTGAAATTCACGCGGCCCTGATAACGCTGGAAATTGGAGCGGAGCAGGATACCGTCTTGGTCGAGCGCCGAGAAGCTCACGTTGTAGAGCGTGGCGTTCTTGGTGCCTTTGGGCGAACCGCCCGCTACCGAGATGCTGTAATTCTGCGTAAAGGAGGTGCGATAGACCTCGTCCTGCCAGTCGTAACCCTTTTTGCCGCGATACCACTCCAAATCGCGGTCGTCGCTGAAATAGGAGTTCGTCAACTCGCCGGGGCGCAACTCGTCCTGCAAGCGCACGAACTCATAGGGTTTCATCAGGTCGGCTTTGTTGGCCAACTTGTCGACGGTGAACGACGCCGAGAAATTGACGCGCGGCCGTCCGCTCTGACCCGATTTGGTGGTGATGACGATGACGCCGTTGGCACCGCGCGCACCGTAGATAGCGGTCGCCGAAGCATCGCGCAACACCTGCACCGACTCGATGTCGGACGAGCTCAACGACGTACCCATCGAACTTTCGGACTGGAAACCGTCGATGATGAAGAGCGGCGAGTTGCTTTGCGTCAGCGAGTTGTTACCGCGAATGGTGATGTTGGCCTCCTGTCCGATCTGACCGTCGCCCGAACGGACGACGACACCGGCCAGACGACCCGAAAGCGCTTGGTCGAAGGTGGTGATGTTGCTTTTGAGCATCTCGTCCATGTCCACCTTGCCGACCGAACCGGTCAGGTCTCGTTTGAGCGAGCTGCCGTAGCCCATGCTGACGACCTCGACCGCATTGATTTGTTCGGAACTTTCGGACATCGTCACGTCGATGCGCGTGCGCGAGCCCACTTTCTCCTCGACGGTCGAAAAACCGAGAAATTCGAAAACGAGCACATCGCCGGGACGCGCCGCGAGCGAGTAATTACCGTCCACATCCGTAATTGTACCGGAGGCCTGACCCTCGACGGTCACGGCGACGCCCACCATCGGAAGATTCGAGGTGTCGGTCACTTTGCCGGTAATCTTCCCCTGCGCGAACGCCTCCGAAGCGAATCCCAGAAGCAGCGCCAGAAGTCCCAGCATACTGAACAGTCGTTTTTGTTTCATAATAATTAGTAGTTGTTTTTGGCATTTACAAATTTAAGATAGGGCCCCGCAAGCCGCCCGACGCGGGAATACACAAAATGTCCACTGACGTACATTTTGTACGCTGGATGAAATTTCGTGTACGCACGACACCCTTTTCATCGCGGGCTTCCGAATAACTTTGTTACTGGAAACGGAATCGACCGCTTTTACCGAAAAACCTATGAAAAAAACACTGATCTTTCTTCTCGCCTGCGCGGCACTGACCGCCTGCCGTTACGCAGCTCCGACCGACCGAATCGTCGATGAAAACATCCGCAACGCCGTCGCCCAGCTCACGCGGCTCAATGCCGCTTCGTTCGAGCAGGGCACGCCCCAGATTCCCTCGACCTATCGCGACGGTGCGGTGGTATTCGTTCCTATCGACGACTGGGTGAGCGGATTTTTTGCCGGCAATCTGTGGTACCTATACCGGCTCACGGGCGACGCCTGCTGGGCGCACGACGCACGACGCCACACGGCGATTCTCGACTCCGTAAAATACCTGCGCTGGCATCACGATGTCGGCTTCATGATTAATTGCAGCTACGGCAACGGCCTGCTCTTCGCTCCCGAAACGGGAGACGAAGAGGTGATGGTCACGGCGGCCCGCTCGCTCGCTTCGCGCTACATTCCCGCCGCACGGGTCATTCAATCGTGGAATGTCGACCGAGGCTGGCAGGCCGAGCGCGGCTGGCGCTGTCCGGTCATCATCGACAACATGATGAACCTCGAGTTGCTTTTCAAGGCGACCCAGTTGAGCGGCGACTCGACGTTCTACCGCATCGCCGTCGCCCATGCCGACCGCACGCTCGAAGAGCACTTCCGCGAGGACGGCAGCTGCTACCACGTGGTCGATTACGACCCCGCGACGGGTGCGGTGCGCCGCCGCTGCACGGCACAGGGCTATGCCGACGAATCGTCGTGGGCGCGCGGCCAAGCGTGGGCCCTCTACGGCTACACGCTCTGCTATCGCTACACGCACGACGAACGCTACCTGCGCCATGCCGAAAAGGTCGCCGCGATGATTCGGCGCAACCTGCCCGAAGATTTGGTGCCTTACTGGGACTACAACGACCCGAAAGCACCGGACACCTATCGCGACGCATCGAGCGCGGCTATCGTCGCTTCAGCGCTCTACGAACTTTCGACCTACACCGGCAACGCCGATGACAAGGCCTTTGCCGACGGCATCGTCGCCTCGCTCTCCACGCCGGCCTACCGCGCCGCCGAAGGCGAGAACGGCGGATTCCTGCTGATGCACTCCGTCGGAAGCCTGCCGCACGGCAGCAGCATCGACGTGCCGCTGAACTATGCCGACTACTATTTCCTCGAAGCACTGCTCCGCAAACGCAACCTCGAAACGGGGCTTCCCGTACTGAACTGACGACCATGAGCCGCACGAAACAGCTGACCCTATTGCTCGCATGGGCGGGCGTGCTCGCCGCACCCGCCGCAGGAGCGCACGAACCGACCGACAGCCGTATCCTCTCGTTCGAGCAGGCTACGGCTCCGGCCGTTGCGGACGATTGTGCCGAAATCGCCCTTTCGGACGCCCATTTCAAACACGGCAGCCGCTCGCTCCGCTGGACGTGGCATAGCGCCGGAAGCGAACTGCGGTTCGCCGCACCGGTCGAATACAGCCGCGAAACGCCCGACCCGGGCCAAATTTCGACCTTCGTCTTTTGGGTTTATGCGCGGCAGCCGCTCGGCGGAACGCTGCGTTTCGAGTTCCGCAAGCAGGGCCGCACCTGCTGCTGGTTCGACTACGGCACCGACTTCGCGGGGTGGCGCGGCGCATGGGTCGCATTCGACCGCGACATGCAAGGCACGCCCGAAGCGGGCATGGACGAAGTGGTCGTCCGTGCCGACGGGATGCCGGAGGGCGAACTCTTTTTCGACCACGTGATTCCGGCCTCGTTCCAAGACATCCGCCACCACACGGCCGACACGCAGGCCCCGTTCATCAATAGCGACACGGACAGCCACTGGCTGAAACTGCTCGACTGGTGGAACGAACCTTTGGCCGTCGACCCCTCCCGCCCGAACGCACCGACCCTCGAAGCGCAGCTGCGCACCATCGACCGGCGGTTCGGCACGCTGGTGCTCGAAGGCCGCAAAGCCTGTCCGACCGAAGAACTGCAACGCCGGTTCGACCGCTACGGCATCCGTCGCAACGCCGATTCGACGCTGTGCGGCAAAAGCATCTTCTTCGTCCGCTATGCCGAGACCTATCTTTCGCTGGGAGACCCCGACGTCAAGCAACACTATGCCGAAGACGGCCGGCTGTTGAGCGACTGCAACGACCTGCTGTTGGATTTGGCCGTCGCCTGCGTCAAAGCGACCGACCCGGCGGAACAGGCCCTGCTCCGCAATCTCTACCTCGAACTGACGCGCCACCTGCTCGATCAAGGTTTCACGGCAGGCAGTGCGCTGGGCACGCTGCACCATTTGGGGTACAGCATGCGCAATTTCTATCTGGCCCCCTATGTCATGCGCGACGCCCTGCGCGACGCCGGGCTGCTCGAACCCGTCCAGCAGGCGATGGAGTGGTTTTCGGGACTGGGCGAAGTGAAACGTCTGCCCGAAGCGAAAGGCATGGACATCGACGCCTTCAACACCTCGCTGATGGGCCGTCTGGCAGCCCTGCTGCTCATCGAAGACGGGCCCCGCAAGGCCGAATACCTGCGCCGGTTCGCCGCATGGGTCGACAACGGCCTGCAACTCACCGAAGGGACGTCGCCCTGCTTCAAAAGCGACGGCACGGTCTATCATCACCGCCGCCACTACCCCGCCTATGCCACCGGCGGCTTCACGGGAGCCACCAACGCCGTATGGATTCTCTCCGGCACCGACTTCGCGGTGAGCCGGACGGGCGCCGAAAACCTCAAACGGGCCTTGCTCGAAATGCGGTTCTACTGCAATATGCGGTCGTTCCCGCTGGCGCTGTCGGGACGTCATCCCGACGGACGCGGCGCCTTGATTCCGCGCCACTACGCGCGGCTGGCGCAAGCCGGTACGCCCGACGGGAGCCAATCGCTCGACGCCGAACTGGCGGCCGCCTACCTGCGGCTCACCCCCAATCCGAAAGACGCGGCGAGCAAACAATTTTCCAAAGCGGGTATTGCAGCCGAGGCTGCGCCCGAAGGGTGCCGCGTCTATCCGTACAACGGTTCGGTGTCGATGCGGCGCGGCGACTGGCTGCTGACGGCGGCCGGACACAGCCGCTACTTGTGGGCGGCCGAAATCTACGAAGGCTGCAACCTCTACGGACGCTACCTCACGCACGGGTCGCTGCAACTGTTGGGCAACGGTTCGCCCGTGTCGGCGTTCGGCAGCGGATTCCGCCAAGAGGGCTGGGACTGGTGCCACATCCCGGGCACGACGGCAGCGGTCATTCCGATGAAACGCATGGAAGCCGACATCCGCAACGTCGACCAGTTCTCGGGCGTCGAGGAGATGCTCTTGTCGGACGAAAGTTTCTGCGGCGGCGCAAGCCACTGCGGACGTCAGGGCGCATTCGCGATGATTCTGCACGAGCACGACAAGTACAACGGCACGCTGCGGGCGCGCAAATCGTTCTTCTTCTTCGACAATCGGGTCGTCGCGCTCGGCTCGGGCATTGAAAACGCATTGGAGGAAAGCACGACCCACACGACGCTGTTCCAAAACCACTTGGACGATACGCACACCACGTTCCGCGCGGGCAACGAGACCTGCACCGGAACCGGCCACCGTGCGACATTCGACGGCAATGCTGTGCTCGAAGACAACTTCGGCACCCGTTATATCGTACCGCGCGGCCGCGTGACCGTCGAGAGCGCGGTGCAGCACTCGCTGCACGAAGAACGCGCCACGCCGACCGAAGGGCCGTTCGTCAAAGCCTACATCGAACACGGCATGCCGGTCGAAACCGACACCTACGAATACCTGATGTTGGTCGAACCGACCGCCGACGACGGCAAAATCAATGCACGGCGGCTGCCCTACACCGTCCAGCAATGCGACCGGCGCGCCCATATCGTCACGGACAAACCGACCGGCGTCCATGCGCTGTCGCTTTTCGAGGCCGGAGACGTGCAGGATGCTTTCGTGCGCGAAGTTTCGCTGCCGTCGATTCTGCTGTACAGCGGCAGCGGCGACCGGCGGACGTTGAGCGTCGCCGACCCCGACTTGCGCTTCTACGAGGGGTCTTCGGACGACCGTTACGATGCTGACGGACACCGCATCGAACGCAGCATCTACTCGCGCGGCTGGATCGACAATCCCTCCGCGCCGTCGACGCTCGTCGTGACGGTGCGCGGCCACTGGCAGCCGACGGACGACTCGATTTGCCGCGCGACAATCGAGGGTGCGAATACCCGACTGGAATTCACCTGCCGCGAAGGCGCCACGCGCGAAGTCGTGCTGGCCAAAACGAAATAATACGATGAAAGCGACGACCCTTCTGCCTTTGCTCGGAGCGGCGGGCCTCACCCCGCTGACGGCGGCCGCACAACAGGCCTCGCCCAACGTCATCTATGTCTTCCCCGACCAGATGCGCGGTGCGGCCATGCACTTTTGGGACACGCCGCCCTACAACCGCCACACCCGCGTATGCGCCGACCCCGTGCACACGCCCAACCTCGACCGGTTCGCCGACGAGGCGGTCGTGTTGAGCGAGGCATGCAGCACGTGTCCGGTCAGCAGTCCGCATCGCGGCATGCTGTTGTCGGGCATGTTCCCCGAACGCAACGGCGTCACGCTCAACTGCATGAACGCCCGTCCCGAAAGCACGCTTTCGCCCGATGCGGAGTGCATCGGCGACGTATTCTCGGCCGCCGGTTACAACTGCGCCTACATCGGCAAACTGCACGTCGATTTTCCGACCCGCAACAATCCGCAGCGTCCGGGCACCTACGTCGTCGACGAAGAGGAGGTGTGGGATGCCTACACGCCGCCCGAACGCCGGCACGGATTCGACTATTGGTACTCCTACGGCACCTACGACGTACACAAACACCCCCACTATTGGGATACGCGCGGCGACCGGCACGAAATAGCGGAGTGGTCGCCCAAGCACGAAGTCGACAAGGCCATCGCCTATTTGGACAACGAGGAGGGGGTGCGCGACCCGTCGAAACCGTTTTTCATGATGATTTCGATGAATCCGCCCCACTCGCCCTACCGTTCGACGCAGGACTGCATGGAGGAGGACTACGCCCGCTACTGCGACCGCTCGCTCGGCGAGCTGCTGGTGCGCCCCAATGCCGATACGCTGATGCAAAAGGCCCCGTGCGCCGCTTACTATTTCGCTTCGGTGACGGGCGTCGACCGCGAGTTCGGTCGGCTGCTGGACGCGCTGAAAGCACGCGGGCTGGACAGCAATACGATTGTCGTTTTCTCGGCCGACCACGGCGAAACGATGTGCAGCCACTCGCTCAACGACCCCAAGAACAGTATCTATCGCGAATCGTTCAACGTGCCGTTCTTGGTCCGTTATCCGGGCGTGCTGCAACACCGCGTGGACGACCTGCTGCTTTCATCGACCGACATCATGCCCACCGTGTTGAGTCTGGCGGGTTTGGCCGACCGGATTCCGGCATCGGTCGAGGGACGCGACCTCTCGGCCGCCTTGCGCAACGAATGCAAAGCCCTGCGTCCGACCTCTGCGCTCTACATCCGCAACCTCAACGGACGCCGCGACAGCGAAAAAATGGTGCGCGGCATCTTCCCCGAAGCACGCGGCATCAAGACGCACCGCTACACCATGGAACTGGTCATCGACCGCAAACGGCGGCTGAAACAGGCGGTGATTTTCGACGACCGCAAAGACCCCTATCAGATGCACCCGCTGACGGCGGCCGACCACCCGAAACTCTATGCGGAGTTGTGCCGCGAACTGGCGGCCGAACTGCGGCGGAGCAACGACATCTGGTACCGCGAACGGATTTTGGACGGGACGATACCCTATGCGGCAGCGGAATAACCGCCCGCACGCCATCCCGACAACCGACGGCACCCCTCCCGACCAATTAATAAAACACCTAAAACTAATTTAATAAAAACCTAAAAAAACGATGAAACGGATTTACGCATTGATACTCGCGCTGTGTTGCTTGCAGCCGAGTTGCGGAGAGGATCTCGACGAGATCCGCGCGGATGCCGAAGCGCTTGCACAGCGCGTCGCCGCGCTGGAAAACGACGTCGCGAAACTCAATCAGGAAATCGGCAACCTGCACACGCTGATGCAGGGCAAAGCGGTCATCGTGGGATTCACGCCCATGCCCGAAAATGCCGGTTATCGGCTCGAATTAAGCGACGGCAAGACCATTACCGTTTGGAACGGTCAGGAAATCCTGCACGCCCAGCCCATTTACGGCGTCGATGCCGACGGCAACTGGATTTACAGCACCGACGGCGGTAAGACGTTCAAGCCGGTGACGGATGCCGACGGCAATCCGATGCGCATCGCTCCGGCCGACGGCGAGACGGGCGACGCGGGAGCCGACGGCGCGACACCGCAAGTGAAAATCGACGCGCGCGGCTACTGGATGGTATCGCTCGACGGCGGCAAGACTTACGAGTACCTGCTCGACGAAAACGGCAAGATGATGAACGCCACCAGCAGTTCGTCGGGGTACAGCGGTTTCTTCTCGAAAGTCGAGTTCGACAAGGCGACCAACACGATCGTGCTGACCCCCAAATCGGGCGGCAGCGAAATCCGGCTTCCCGTGACCGATGACTTCGCGTTGACGATTGCACACGACAACGCCGTCGAGTACTTCATGGCGGGCGAAAAACGCACGTTCGCCGTCGAACAAAAAGGCGTTGCCGAAGCGACCCTCATGGTTCCGACGGGCTGGACGGCCATTCTGAAAGAGACCAAGTTGGAGGTAACGGCCCCGAACGCCGATTCGGCAGGCGAAATCAAAATCGCGATCGTTTCGGACAAACACTACATGCGCATCGTCTCGATGGGCGTGAGCAGTTCCGCGCAAGGCACGCTCGCATGGCGCGAGTTCTGCGACGGAAGTGCCGACAACGTGCTGCTCGACTTCTCCTATGCCGGTTACAAGCACGGCGAGGTGGCTCCGCCCGATGTTTCGACGCTGGGCTACACGACCTACGATGTCACCAAGTACGGTGCTATTGCGAACGACGGCAAATCCGACCGTGCGGCATTCATCAAGACAATCGAAGCCGCTTTGGGCGGTACGATCGACAAAGCCAAAGCGAGTGCCAAAGCCATTATCTACTTCCCCGAAGGCGAGTTCGATCTGCACGCATTGTCGGACGACCCGACTGGCGGATACAGCTCGGATATAATTATCAAAATGGGCGACTTCGTGCTGAAAGGTGCAGGCCGCGACAAGACCACCATTCTGATGTCGGCCCCCAACACCACCGCAACGCCCCAAAACATGTGGACTTCGCCCGTGATGCTCAACATCAAGCACAATTCGGGTCTGGCCGACCCCACCACCGTAACGGCCGATGCAGCCAAAGGAACATTCGCCGTCGAAGTGGCTTCGGCCAGCGGGTTGAAAGCCGGCGAGTGGGTCGCTCTGACGCTGACAAACAACGACCCCGCACTGGTGCAGCAGGAACTGGGCAAAGAGCGTTACGACAACATCAACAAACCCGACTTCCAAATCATCAAGGAGGGTATCACAATCACCGACCTCCACCAAATCAAGTCCGTCAGCGGCAATACGATCACGTTCACCGAACCGCTGATGCACGCCGTCGAGGAGAAGTGGGGCTGGAAAATCCAGAAATACAACCACTACGAAAACGTCGGCGTCGAGGACATCACCTTCAAGGGCGACGCCAAAGCCGACTTCAAACACCACGCCTCGTGGAACGATGACGGCGGTTACAAACCTATCAATCTGATGCGTCTGACCAACTCGTGGATGCGCCGCGTACGGTTCGAGAGCGTCAGCGAATGTTCGTCCATCGTTTCGTGCGCCAATGTGTCGGTCTACGACGTCGAAATCACGGGCAAACGCGGCCATGCGGCCATTCGTTCGCAGGCTTCGTCGCGCGTATTCATCGGCAAGGTCACGGACAAGAGCACCGGCCCGTCCGCTGACAACGCTTCGTACATCATCGACGGTGCCGGACAATACCACGCCGTCGGCGTATCGAAACAGTCGATGGGTGCCGTGCTGTGGCGCAACACATGGGGCAAGGACAGCAACTTCGAGTCGCACGCCACCCAACCGCGCGCCACGCTCATCGACTGCTGCACAGGCGCATTCCTCAAATCGCGTCAGGGCGGCGACGCGAACCAGATGCCCAACCACTTGGACGACCTGACCATTTGGAACTTCGTCGAAACCGTCCCCGAGAGCGAAAAGATCAACTGGTGGGATTTCAAAAATAAATGGTGGAAATTCATGCCGCCCACGATTGTCGGCTATCAAGGCAGCAATACCTTCGACCCGACGAGCGTCAAACGCGACGACGAGCACGGCACGCCGGTCGTTCCCCAATCGCTCTACGAAGCGCAGCTCGAACGCCGTTTGGGTTCCGTACCCGCGTGGCTGCTGGAACTCAAATAAGTGTAACGAAAAAACCAACCACATACCATGAAAACAACCTTTTTGAAAACTTTGGTTTGCGCATGCGTCGCATTGGGTGCGGTCGCCTGCTCGGACATCGACGACCTGCGGCGCGACGTCGACGATTTGGAACATCGCGTCATCGCGCTCGAAACGCAGATTCAGCAACTGAACAACAACGTAGCCGCGTTGCAAACCCTCCTGAACGGCACGACCATAAACAGCGTCACCGTAACGGACGGCGTTTACACCGTGACGCTCTCCAACGGCGAGGTGCTGACCCTCACGCAGGGCAGCGAGGGCGGCTACATCTACCCCAAAGTGTCTATCGACGACGAGGGTTACTGGACGATGTCGGTCGACGGCGGCCCGTTCGAGCGGATGAAAGACAGCGAGGGCCATGACATGCGCGCCGTAGCCCAAGACGGCAAGCCCGGCAACGACGGTAGCGACGGCACGACGCCGCAGTTCCAAGTCGACGGCGACAACTGCTGGCAGGTCAGCTACGACAACGGCACGACGTGGGTAGACGTCCTCAACAACAACGGCCAGAAAGTCAAGGCCGACACCTCCGCCGGAGCGCAAGACGCATTCTTCGCCGACGTAAAAGTGGAAGGCGACAAATTAGTGCTGACGCTGCTCGACGGCGGCACGGCCTACGAAATTCCGATTTATGCCGGATTCAAGTGCATCATTTCGGGTGCTTCGTCGGTGGTCGACTTCGACTACAACGCCACCAAAACATTCGACGTCGATATGGCCGGGGTCGAGACCACGATCGTCACGGCACCCGCAGGCTGGGAGGCCGATCTCGCCGACAAAACGGGGGGGGGAACGCCTGCCTACACGCTGACGGTAGCTGCTCCGGTTTCCGCCGCTGCGAAAACCCGTGCTGCGGCCGATTCGCGTACCGACGTCAGCATCTTGGCTGTGGCATCCAACGGACTTTCGACCATCGCCAAGCTGCGCGTCAAACTGACCGGCATGGTGCTGCACAATCCCACCGTGAAGTCCATCACGGTCGATAAGGCTACGACCACCGAAAACTCGCTGACGTTCAGCGTCGTCGTGGATGACGCCGACGGTTGGAAATACATCTGCCAGCCCACCTCCGACACGGCTCCCGACGCCGCCAAAGTCATGAAGGACGGTACGGAGGGTGCAGCAGGCGCCAACACGGTTACCGGTCTGACCAAGAACACGGCCTACACGATTTACGTCGTGGCTTACAACGGCGACACGCCGAGCCCGCTCGAAACCGAAGAGGCCCGCACGCTCAAAGGCGTTACGGACTACTACGAGGAGGGCGTAACGCTGGGCGGCGTGACGTACGATAAAAACTCGTCCGGCGCACAGCTTATCACGGCAGCGACGACGATTTCCGACAACGGTATCTACTTTATCGACGTAGCCGACGGCGTAGAAATTACGCTCAATGCGTTAACCACTACTGAGCTCGTATTGATAGGACGAAACAGCGACAAATGCCCGAAAGTGAAAATAGCCAGCGGCGTTATTTCGTTAGGCGACGGGCAAGGCTTTATTTTGAAAAACATCGAACTGGACATACGTACCGCCGATAATAACACTCTGAAGCTCGCTAAGCTCGAGACCGGCACGCTTACATGCAAAAATCTGATTTTTGAGGATAGCAAAATCGAAATCGGCGAAAACAAAAATCTCAGTTATTTCAGCAACGCCACCAGTTCAATCGAAAATATCACGATACGCAATTCCGTGTTCCACATCAACGCGACAGCCAATGCAAAAGCGACCCGTCTTATCAATTTCGGTACAAAATCCATTGCCGATAACGGTTCGGTTATATTCGAAAACAGCATCGTCTACACCAAAGATTATTGTACACACGGCACGCTGGTACACATCAATAACACATCCCATACGATGCCGACCGTTACAATCAGTGTCAGAAATTGCTCTTTCATCAATTTCATAGGACAACCCAATGCTTATTTCGTCTTGTCGACCATCAAAAGCGTAGACTTCTCGAAGAACATTCTTTGGGAGGGTAAGAATTACGCAAAAGAAAGCTTCACTTTCAAATTCTATCAGGAACCCGGCGGAACGCTGGAATATACGGACAACAAATGCTACGGTCTTGCAGAGAACAATGCGGGCAGTTGGAAATATACCCATCCCGATAGTGTTCCCACAATAGACGGCCACTACACGAAAGTAGATGACCCGCTCGCATCGACGGACTTCGAGAACGGCAAATTCGTTTCGGCGGTTGCGGGCTATGGCGCGACTATCGAATAACGCCGCAGCACACGAATGCTTGAATGCACGATGAGAGAGTGCGGCGAGGGGAGAACGACGAGTTCTCCCCTCGTTTTTCACCGTGCGCAGACGGAATGTACACCCCGAAACGATTAATCGACCCGACCTTTTGATTTCTCGCACAAATCCGCTATATTTGTTGATAATGTATGCGCCCATGAAACGCCTTGTTTTTCGGATACTGCTCGCCATTTGCACGCTTCCCGTCGGCGTTGCAGCGGCACAAGAGTTCAACTACCACCATTTGAGCGTCGAAGAGGGCTTGTCGCACTACTCGGCCCTCTCGATTTACATCGACGAAAACGACTTGGTGTGGGTCGGCACCGAAAACGGGCTGAACCTCTGGTCGGGATACGATTTCACCGTGTTCCGCACCGACACCGAATGCCCCGATTCGCTCTTCTGCGACAACATCCAACGCCTCGCGGGCAACCGCAACGGCAAGCTGTGGGTGCAAACCCTCGAAGGCGTCGCCGAATACGACATGGCGACCAACCGCTTCAAAACGCTGTGCACCGGCAAAAAATACCGCATGTGCTATGCCGACGACCTCTATTTGGCGCACGGCAACCGCATCGAACGCTACCGCGACGGGAGCATCGAACCCGTCTACATGCTGGGCGATGCGTCGGTCGGGATTTCCACGCTCCACGTCGACCCCGAAAGCGGGCGGCTGCTGGTCGGCACGGCCGAGCACGGGCTCTACCTGCTTCGCAACGGCGAGGGAACCTCTATCGAAGAACACCGGCTGCTCGACGCGCTTTCGGTGACCTGCATCTTCCGCGACTCGCAGCAGCGCTACTGGATCGGCACGACCGCCGACGGGCTCTATCTGTCCGAAGACGGGCTGGCGACGTTCACCCGATTCCGCAGCGACCCCCACGACCCGCACTCGATCAGTTCCGATTACGTGCGCACGGTCTGCGAGGACGCGGCAGGCCGCATCTATGTCGGCACCTTCGACGGATTCAACATCTACGACCCCGACAGCCGCCGGTTCCGCCGCCACACCGCACTGGGCCGCTACACCGATTCGGCGCACAAGGGCGGCATCGAATCCACGTCGGTGTGGTGCATGGTGGCCGATGCCTACGACAACATCTGGGTCGGCACCTACTTCGAGGGGCTGTACTGCTTCCACCCCGAACACAGCATCTACCGCAAATACACCGTCTCGGAGGACGCCTCGGCCGGATTGAGTTCGCCCATCGTCAGCGGCATCGCCGAAGATGCCGACGGCAACCTCTACGTCGCGACCGAAGGCGGCGGATTCTGCCACTACAACCGCACGACGGGCCGCTGGCATCAGGTGCGCCACCTGACCGACGTTCCGACAGGCCGCAATCCCTACAACAACATCAAAAGCCTCTATTACGACCCGTCGCGCCGTGCGCTGTGGTTAGGCACGCACATGGGCGGGTTGTTCCGGTACGACGAACGGCAGCGCCGCCTGCGGCAATACCTGCCGCCCGCCGGTTCGGATAAGGCCGAATCGCGCATCGTGCGGCAAATCGTGCGGTGGGACGACCGGCTGCTGCTCGCCACGCACGCCGGATTGTGGCTTTTCCACCCCGAAAGCGGCCGGTTTTCGCGTCCTGCGGGCGTGCTGCACACCGACGTGGTGAGCGACCTGTGTCTGTCGCGCGACGGGCGCACGCTCTACTGGGCAGGCGACAAACCGCTGCTGTACTGCTACGACCCTGCCACGAAAAAGGTCAAATCGTACCGTTTCGGCACCGAAAACGCCCTCGACGGCAACCGCTCGGTCTCGCACCTGCACGAAGACAGCACGGGCCGCATCTGGGTCTGCACCGAAAACGATGCCGTCTACCTGTTCCACCCCGACGAACACCGTTTCGAGCAGCTGGACAACTTCACGGGCAACAAGATATGCAGCGTCGAAGAGCTCGCAGGCGACCGCTTCATCGTCGCGGCGAGCAACGGCATCAGCGTGCTGGACTACACGACCAAACGGCTGCTGACCCAGCAAACCCGCCACGAAATGCCGTTGCAGACAATCAACCAAGATGCGCTGTTCATCGCATCGGACAGCACGATTTTCGTCGGCGGATACGGCGGACTGATTTCGTTCCGCGTCGACGACATCGCACCCGACGATTCGCCCACGCACATCTACCCCATGCGCATGACCTGCGACGGCCGCGAAGTGCCGCCGGCCGAATCCATCGACCCCGCGACCTCCGTCCTGCGGCTGCCCTCTTCGAAAGTTTCGACCGTATCGCTGAAATACGCCGCGCCCAACCTCGCGTTCGTGTCGATGCGGCTCGAATACTGCCTGCACCGAGGCGACAACGCCCAATGGCTCCCCATGCCCAACGACAACACCATCACGCTGGTCAACCTGCTTCCGGCGTGGTACGACCTGCAAGTGCGGGCCATCGACCGCAACGGCCGCGTCTTCGCGATGGACACCTGCAAGCTGCGCATCATGCCGTCGTGGTACCAGCGGTGGTGGGCCTACCTGCTTTTCGCCGCGCTGGGTACGCTGCTGTTGCTGCTCTGCATTCGGGCCTACACGGCACACCTGCAACTGCGCACCTCGCTCGAATACGAACGCAAACGAAGCCACGACCAAGAAGAACTGGACAAGACCAAACTGCGTTTCTTCACCAACGTGGCGCACGAATTCCGCACGCCGCTGACGATTGTGGTCGGACACCTCGACTCGCTGCTGCAATCGCGCATCGCGGAACCGCACCTCTACAAGAAACTGATGTCGATTCACCGCAACATCGCCAACCTCCGACGGCTCACCGACGACCTGCTCGATTTCCGCAAGCAGGAGCAGGGATTCATGAAACTGCATGCCGCCGAGCACGATTTGGTGCGTTTTCTGCGCGAGCATTACGCCGGCTACCGCGAATACGCCCAGACACGGCGCATCGACCTGCGTTTCGAGAGTTCGCAGGAACGGCTGGCGGTGTGGTTCGACGAATCGCTGATGCAGAAGGTCATCGGCAACCTGCTCTCCAACGCGCTGAAATACACCGAACCGGACAAAGGCAGAATCGTGTTGAGCGTCGCTTCGGAGAACGGTCAGGCCGTCATTCGGGTCGAGGACAACGGCATCGGCATGGCCCCCGACCAACTCGGACACATCTTCGAACGGTTCTATCAGGCCGATTCGACGCACGGCGGCTCGGGCATCGGCCTTGCCCTCACGAAAGGACTCGTGGAGCTGCACAGCGGCGAAATCGACGTGCAAAGCACCGAGCATCGCGGTTCCGTCTTCACGGTGCGGTTGCCGCTGGGACGCGCCCACCTGACGGACGACCAAATCGCAGAGGAAAAATCACAGATATTCAAAGAGATAACGCATTCCACCGCCGATTTCGAGGGGGGGGGAATTGGCGAACCGGAAGACGGAACATCCGACACTTCGGCGATACCGGCAACAGAAGAACCGCAGCCCGTTGCGGGCCGAAATCGCTACAAGGCGCTGCTGGTCGAGGATAACCGTGCGCTGCGGGAGCTGCTCTGCGAGATTTTCGCACCCCACTACGACGTCATGACGGCCGAAAACGGCGTCGAGGCGCTCGAAGCCATGCAGCACGAACTGCCGGACATCATCGTCAGCGACATCGTGATGCCCCGCATGGACGGATTCGAGCTGTGCAAGGCCGTCAAAACCAATTTCGACACCAGCCACATCCCGTTCGTGGCGCTGACGGCCTATGCCTCTATCGAAAACAACCTGCGCGGATACCAGACGGGAGCGGACGACTACGTGACCAAACCGTTCAATGCCGCCGTGCTGCTGGCCCGCTGCAACAACCTCATCAACAGCCGCATCGTGCTGCAAAAGAAGTTCCGCGACCAACAGCACGTCGAACCCGAAAATCTGGCCTATACGCCGCTCGACCAAGCGTTCATCGAACAGGCCATGAAAATCATCGACCGCCACATCCGCGACCCGAAGTTCAACATCGACACCTTCGCCAAAGAGATGTGCATCGCCCGCACAAAGCTGTTCGTCAAGCTGAAAACCATTTCGGGACAAACACCGTCGGAATTCATCATGACCATCAAGCTGCGCCGCGCGGCCGACCTGCTGCTGAACCGGCCGGAATACAATGTTTCGGATATTTGCGAATTGTTGGGATTCAACACCTTGCGCTATTTCAGCAAGTGTTTCAAAGACAAGTACCGCATCAGTCCGCTCCGCTATCGCCGCAACCGCGGACGGATAGACCCCGAATAAGCAACGGGCGTACGTCTCAAAGCAGGCCCATTCGCTGACGGGCGAACTGCATCACCCAAGCCGGAGACTGTTTTTGCGCGAGCAGGTCGCGCATGCGGTCCATGTAGGGTTCGGCATGGCGGAACCAGTGCTGCAACCCTGCGCAAAGCGAGTTTTTGCGGCATCCGTCGGCCCCCGTCTCGAACCGATGTTTGGGGCACTCCCCGCGACAGGCGAAATAATAACGGCAATTCAGGCACTCCGCAGGCAGGGCGTTGCGTTTGGCCAGCCCGAACTCGATGCGCGCCCGCGAACGATAGAGTTCGCGGAGGTGCGTTTCGCGGATATTGCCCAGCCGGTAAGCCGGATAGACGAAGTGGTCGCAACAATAGACATCGCCGTTGTGCTCCACGACCAGTGCGTCGCCGCACGTCTCGCCCATCGAACAGACGCCGGGCTGCACGCCGCACCACTGGGCTAGCGTGGCGTCGAATAGTTGCACGAACACGGTTCCCACGTCGGACAAGACCCACGTATCGAAGACGTCGCACAGAAAATCGCCGTAACCGGCCGCCGAGACCGACCACTCGGCCAGCCGCGCCCCCTCGTGTTCGGGCGCGACAATCAACGGCCGCAACCCGCCCGGACGGTCGACGACGTGTTCGACAGCAGGCAGGAATTGCAGGTAACGGCTCCCGACGGTATCGCGCAGAAAACGGTAAATCTCGACCCCGCGCCCCTCGCAATGACGGTTGACGACGCTCAATGTGTTGTATTCGACGCCGTGCGCACGGAAAAGCGCGATAGCCTGCATCACGCGGTCGAAGGTCGGGCGTCCACCCTTATCCTGCCGAAATGCGTCGTGGATGTCGCGGGGGCCGTCCAGCGACACGCCGACCAGAAAGTTATTGGCGGCGAACAATTCGCACCATTCGGGCGTAACGAGCGTGCCGTTGGTTTGGAGGGTGTTTTCGATGCGTTTTCCGTCGGCGTACCGCTGTTGCAGCATCATCGCCCGCCGGTAGAAGTCCAGCCCCAGCAACAAAGGTTCCCCGCCGTGCCAG
>CAMWYI010000015.1 GCA_947178455.1 uncultured Alistipes sp.
GGTTACAACTCATCCGCGAACTCGAACCGGCCGCCGTGCAGGTGATTTTGCCCGACTGGTTCCCCGTCAACGACCGCGAAGCAATCCGCTTTCTCGAAACAATGGCCGAACATGCCGACGGCATCCCCCTCGTCCTCTACAATCCACCGCATGCAAAACGAGAACTGACGCCCCGCGACTGGGCAGTACTCAAACAAGCCGTCCCAACTTTGATCGGCGTGAAAACCAACGACAAAAACTCCTCGCCCGAATGGTACGAACAAGTCGCGCAGCATGCCGCAGGACTGGCCGTCTTCGTACCCGGGCATCATCTGGCAACCGGCATCGAACACGGAGCAGCGGGTGCCTATTCCAATGTCGCCTGCCTCAACCCATTCGCAGCACAGCAGTGGTACGAACTGATGCTCACCGACATGAACGCGGCCCTCGAATTGGAAAGCCGAATCCAGCGATTTATGGAACAGTGCATTACGCCTTTCATCACCCGAATGCACTATCCTAACCACGCCTGCGACCGATTCATGGCCCTCGTCGGCGGATGGGCCGACGTCGGCAGCCGCCTGCGGTGGCCCTACGATTCGATTCCCGTTTCGCATGTCGAAGCAGTACGCCGACACGCCCAAGCAATCATTCCCGAATTTTTCAACCTATAACAATGCCCATGAAACCAATCGACATGCTTACCGCCGTCGTTCTGCTCCTCGTCACGCCGTGCGCAGCAGAACGACCGACCGCAGAACAAACGGCAAAACCTGTTCTGTCGACGACGATTTACCGCAAAGGCGACAACGGATTCGACACCTATCGGATTCCCGCGACCGTCCGAACCGCCAAAGGCACGGTCTTGGCATTCGCCGAAGCCCGCAAACACAGCCGCAGCGACACGGGCGACATCGACCTCGTACTGCGCCGTTCGACCGACGGAGGCTGCACTTGGGGCGACATCATCACCGTATGGGACGACGACGGCAATGTCTGCGGCAATCCCGCACCGGTCGTCGACCGCGAAACGGGCCGCATTCTGCTCCTCTCTACATGGAACAACGGCAAGGATCACGAAAAGGATATCCACCTCCACACCTCTGAAGACACTCGCCGCGTCTTCGTGCTTTACTCCGACGACGACGGCCTCACTTGGTCTCAACCGCGCGAGATTACCCCGTCCGTAAAACAAAACGATTGGACATGGTACGCAACCGGCCCCTGCCACGCCATTCAGCTTCGGAAAGGCAAGCACAAAGGGCGCATCGTGGTATCTGCCAACCACAATCTTTTCAAAGATGGTAAGGACGACGGCTCCTATTCGCACCTCATCTACTCCGACGATCACGGCCAGACGTGGGCCATCGGCAGCGAGGGCGAACGTGACGGCAACGAAAGCACCGTCGCAGAACTCAAAAACGGCGATTTGATGCTCAACATGCGCGGGCCTCGTCACAAAAATCGCGCAGACAACGGGTCGTGCCGATTGGTTGCGGTCAGCCACGACCAAGGCATCACGCTCGAACCTCAGTATTACGACCGTGCCTTGACCGAACCCGTCTGCAACGGCAGCATCATCAACTACACCCCGAAAGGAAAATTGACCGAAACGCTCCTTTTCTCGAATCCCGACCACCCGACCAAACGCAAGAACATGACCGTAAAAATCAGCAAGGACAGCGGCAAGACTTGGCAGGTCGCCTACCGGTTGAGCGATGCTCCGGCTGCCTACTCCGACATGGTCGTCCGGTCGAACGGCGATTTGGGTGTCCTATACGAAACGGGGGCCGAATCCTGCTACGAGCGAATCGAGTTCGCCATACTTCCGGCAAAACTGTTCAAATAAGACCATTTCCGACCCAACAACTAACGAATCATGAAAAAGATGCAGAAACTGATAGCCATTTTCGCCGCAATGCTTTTCGTCGCAGCATGCAGCAGCAGCGGCGATGAACCCGTGCCCAATCCGCCAAGCGGCGAAGAGGGCGGCAACGAACCTCAACCCGAAGCCAATGTCACCTCGCAAGCCTATCGACCGGGCGCCGACGGATATGCGGCCTACCGTATTCCGGCCGTAGTCGTATCGAAAACCGGCACCGTGCTGGCCTTCGTCGAAGGGCGTGTGGACGGCACGGCCGACGACGGCAACATCGACATGCTGGTAAAACGTTCCGAAGACAACGGCAAGACATGGGGTTCCTTGATTAAAGTTTACGACGACGGAGAGAACCGTTGCCAGAACCCCTCCCCCGTAGTGCTCGAAAACGGACGGATTCTGTTGCTGTTCTGCTGGAATGAGCGCACGTCCGGCAGCGCGAACGG
This sequence comes from uncultured Alistipes sp., assembly GCA_947178455.1. Classification (GTDB taxonomy): domain Bacteria; phylum Bacteroidota; class Bacteroidia; order Bacteroidales; family Rikenellaceae; genus Alistipes. Next base: position 2,305 of record CAMWYI010000015.1, read on the forward strand.
CACGGGCAGCAGCGGCCACCCGCGTCGGGTGATGAAAACCTACTCGGACGATGACGGCCTGACATGGAGCACTCCTGTAGATATTCACGACCAAATCGCTATCGCCGGTTACACATGGTATGCCACCGGCCCCTGCCACGCCATTGTCAAAACGCTCGAACCGAACAAGGGCCGCATCGTCGTACCCTGCAACCACAACAAACCCGGCACCGACCCCAAAAGCGAACGTCATGCCCACCTCATCTATTCCGACGATCAAGGTGAGACATGGCACGTAGGAGCCGTCTCCGACCACCCCTACGGCAACGAGAGCACGGTAGCCGAACTGGGTGACGGTAGTCTGATGACCAACATGCGCAACTACGAACCCAATTCGCTGGGCTACCGCTGGCAGGCCGTCAGCCGCGACGGAGGACTCACCTACGAAGCAGCACAGATAACCACGCTAATCGAACCCAACAACAACGGCTGTCAGGGCAGCCTCCTGCGCTATTCGATCAATTCGGCAGGCAAGGCCAATCTGCTTTTCTCGAATCCGAACCACGAATCGAGCCGGCGCAACGGGTGCATCAAATTGAGCAGCAACGACGGCCGTTCGTGGTCGCGCACGTTCAAGTATGTTCCGGACAACGATTTCTACTCCTCCTATTCCGACCTCGCCGTGCTGGCGAACAAGAAAGTAGGCGTGCTTTTCGAGCACGGACGCAACAACGAAAAAGGCATCTATTTCCGTTCGTTCGAGTTTAGCGAAATCGCCGCCATGCCTTGAAACGACAACCAATTAACCTATAACTTTAATACATTATGAAAACCATTTCTAAACTTTCCATGACGGCTCTGTTCCTTCTCGGAATGGCGCTGTTCGTCGGATGCGAAGATTCGACACCGCCTATCGACGAAAGCGAACCCGAATTCCCCACGCTGTTCGAGTACGTGCTGACGGTCGTGGACGACACCACCGGCCAACCGCGCACCGAAGAGACCGTGACCATCAAACGCACCAACAAGGCGGGCGATATCGTGCATTCCACGACCGAATACGTCACCGACACCAACGGCGTGATTACCATGAACGTCCGTTCGGGTTACTACGTCGCCGAAGCACCTTTTGAGCGGGGGGGGGAAACCGTGTCCTACAAATTTGAAATCGCCAACCACCTGCTCAAATCGACGATGCACCTCTACGACCCGAATCCCGACATCTACCCGCATCCGTCCGTCATCACGGTCAAAAACGCCAAAACGGGCGACGTATGGGCCGACAAAGCGTTCAAACTATACTCCGTTGCCGCCGGTGTAACGACGGAGATAGGAAACTACACCACCGATGCCAACGGCACATGGACGGGCGAACTGCTTTCGGGTCTCTACCGCATTTCCTGCCAGTTCGACGACGCGCTTCCCGAAATGACCGCCACTACGGCCGACTTCTCGATCAAGCGCGACATGCCCAACACCGGCGTAATCAACGTGCTGCCGGTACTTTTCTGGGATGATTTCAGTTGGGTCGAGGCCAGCTGGGGCGAACAGCAGCTCAACGGAGAATTGGCTGAAATCATGCCTTGGTACGCCACCGTCGATCCGCCGACTGCCAACTCCGCAGCGCAGCGCGAACAACAGTGGACTTCGCTCAAAAATACGGACCACATCGCTATCCGCGACTCGAAAGGCTATCTGACACCCGGAACATTCGAGCCCGAAAAAGCAGCCCGTTTCATCTTCTTCCGCACAGGAATCATCAAATTCGGCACGACCAAACGCAGCGGCGCGCTCGGCACCCCGAAAATCGCCGGTTTGGCGGCTAATTCGACGATTCTTTTCACGTTCGACGCCAATCCGCTGCATACCGTAAGCGGAGGTGCATGGACTATTCCCGACAGCAAGAACGCGCTCCGGCTGAAAATCACACTCTCTGGTGCCGGTTCGTTCCAAGAGGGTGAAGAACTCACCGAAGTAATCCTCGACAACCCCAGCGGCCTCGACGGCGGTTGGCCGGTAGACCGCTGGAACAGACTTTCGGTTACGGTGTACGGGGCCGATTCCGACACGCAAATCATCATCGGAACGGTCAACACGCCCGACCAGCCGGCCCGTTTCTTGGTCGACAATTTCGTCATCAAAGAGGTTTTATAAGTTAGGTTGAATCTCGCGAAGAGCGGGGCTTTCTTTATGAAGAAAGCCCCGCTCTTTTTCGTGCACCGTAGCGTCGCTATCCGACGAACAATCCGACCTACACATACCTTGTTCAGCGCCCGTTCGCGATTCAAAAGCAGCCCGAAAACCCGCAAAAAAGGCGAGGCAGGTTGTTACCGGCCCCGCCTCGATTTATTCGCGACAGACTCAATCGATCGTACCGATTTCCGTCTGCACCAAGTTCGGGTTTTTGTTCATTGCCGTATTGCTGATAGGCCACAACAGGATGTTCTTTTCGATTTCGCGGCCGACGAGGCTCGGAACCTCATCGAATACCACGCCCAACCGAATGAAATCCCACCAAAGTTTGCCCTCGGCGCAGAACTCTTTTTTACGCTCGCGCAGAATCACAGCGTTCACCTCCTCTTTGGTGAGCGTCTTGGGATAGAAATTGGCTCGACCATAAGCGCGCTGGGCAATGCGATTGAGCGCATCGACCGCCTCCGCATGCTGATTCTGGTCGTTCTTGATTTCGGCGTCGAACATCAACAAGTCGGCATAGCGATACACGATGATGTCCGAATCGAAAATGCGGGCACCTTCGCTCCACGTACCGGGGTACTTGTTGATCCAGCGGTGGGTCGTGTTGTTCTTTTCCACGTCAAGGAAGAAATCGTAGCTCACACGCGCACGCGAATCTTCCACCGTAGTACCATTCACGGTCGTTTCGTCGATTACCTGACGAAAAGCCTCCGTGAACATCGCCCACTGTTGATGGCTTCCCACCTTGACGGGATTTTCAACGTACTTCTCCGAAACATACTGAATCGCGCAAAGCCAGTCGGATTGGAAGCCGCCCTCTTTTTCGTCTTTTTTCATGGCCCAAGCGAAAATCACCTCCGGATTCAGCTTGTTAGTCACCGAAAAGATGTCAGCGAAATTGCCGAGAAGCTGTTTGCCGGAAGCGGCCGCCAACGCATTGTCGCAGGCGATGCGGGCATCGGCAAGCGCGGTGTCGACCTTGCGCACTTTGGCCATCCACAGATAGTAATCCGTCTGCAAGGTATAGGCCGCCACGAGCGTCGGAATATCCGCACTGGCGACCGAAGCATTTTTGAGATAACCCACCGCTGCTATGAGGTCGTCGCCGACCTGCTGGAACACGATGCTCGCATCATCGCGATAAGGGAACAACCCCTCCTGACCGTCGGACTCGAAACCGTCCGTCAGTACCGGAGCATCGCCCCAAATACGGCCGATCCAGTAGTAGCAGAAAGCGCGCACGAAGTGGGCGGCACCCAACACCTGATTTTTCTGAGCCTCGTCCGCGAAACCGATTCCCGGCACGTATTTGAGAATCAGGTTGGCATGATTGATCGTCGTATAGACGCTCGTCCAGTCGGCTTGGGCGTGCGTCGAAGCGATGTTGTTGGTATAGACGAAATCACGCGAAGGCTGCGTTTCGTTGCCTTTGCCCCAAATTTGGGTACGGTACTCTCCCCAGTACATGTAATCCGTCGCATACGCCGCACGAAACGTACTCATCATACCGTACATGTTGGCCAGTGCATTCGATTGGCCCGTCCAAGCGTCGCCGCCCGTCACCTGCCCTTTCTGAGCGATGTCCAAGTCGCCGTGGCAGGAAGTTCCCGCCAGCGAAAGGACGAACAGGCATATTATTCCGAATAATTTTTTCATAGTCGTATGATCGTTTTGTAATATTTAGAAAATCACCTTGATTCCGAGCGAAATGCGACGAATCGGCGGATAGTTGTTGTACCCAGCGGCATTCGTACTCATCGTACCCACTTCGGGCGACACGCCCGGCACGGCGGTGAAGTAGTGCAGGTTGTTGCCCGACACCGTAATGGAGGCACCCTGCATGCCCAGCTTGGAAACGAACTTTTTGGGCAAATCCCACGCAAGGCTCAACTCACGGATACAGAGGTAATCACCCTTGAAAGCAAAGACATCGGAATCGTTTTTGAAGTTGGCCGAAACGCTCTCGCCGCTCGTATAGAAACGGGCATACTTCGCATCGGGATTTTCGGGCGACCAAGTGTCCAACACACCAGCATTCAGGGCCGTATTGCCCGTGAAAGTATTGATGAATTGACGGGCCATCTGTGCGTGACGGATGGTGTGGCCGAGCGCCCAATCGAGGTAGATATTCAAGGTAAACCCTTTGTAGCGGAACGAGTTGTTCAGACCGCCGGTCGAATGAGGCACGCTGTAACCGATTACGAATTTGTCTTCGGAGTTGATTTGTTCCACCTCCTCGCCGTTCACGACGGCTTTGGTCGTACCCGGACGGTTCACCCACTCGTAGTCACCCATATTCTTGCGACCCTTCACGGTCGTTCCGTCGTCGGGATTGTACCCGCTCGAATAACTATCGTAAATCGCGGCAGCGAGCTGTTCGGGCGTACGGATGATGTGTTTCAACTTGAAGGCGACCACCTGATAAAGCGGCTCCCCTTCGGCGATGCCCCCGAAATACTCGTTGGTATTACCTACACGGATACCGCCTACCCGATTCTGGGGAAGACCGTTGTCCGGCAGCTTCACCACCTTGTTTTTCACGTAGCTCCAAGTGAATTTCGACTCCCACGAGAAATCCTTTTTCACGATGTTGCGGCTGGTGATTTCAAGGTCGAAACCGTAGAAACGCACTTTGCCGATATTCGTCTTCACGTTCGAGAAACCGGTGGTATTGGGCATATCTTTCGAGTAAATCAGATTGTCGGTCAGACGATTGAAATAGTCCGCCGTCACCATCAACCGGTTTTTGAACATCGACAAATCGAAACCGGCGTCCAGCTGCGTGGTCACCTCCCACTGCAAATCATGATTCGGCATCACGGCGGGATAGAGACCCGGATTGCTGTTGTAGAAGTTCACGTTGTACTTGCCGCGCGCATCGTTGACCGAAATGTAATTGTTACCGGTCTGACCGTAGCTTACGCGAAGTTTCAGGTCATCCACAACCCGACGCGCCGAACCCATGAAATTCTCTTCGGAAATCATCCAGCCGGCGGACATAGCCGGAAAGTATCCCCACTGGTTGCCTTTGAGGAATTTCGACGAACCGTCGGCACGGAACGTGGCGGTGAGCATATACTTTTTCTTGTAATCGTAATTGATACGACCGAAATAACTCAACATCACGATTTCGGAGAAACTGCTCGTGCTCGACGTGCGGTCGGGCTGTGCCGTCAGCGTAGGCGTCAAGTCCGACCCTCCGCCTTCGGCGGAAGCGGCGAACGCATTGGTTTTGTCGCGCGCATAGGAGTAACCCGCCATCGCCGAAAGAGTGTGCGCTTTGGCGAACGTATGGCTGTAATTGAGATACGCCTCCAACTTCGTGCGGGTCAGTTCATTGAAACTCTCCGTAGTCGGCGTCAGATTCGAGAAATAACCGCGCTTGCGGAACGAGCTTTTGCGCGTCACATGGTTGTAGGACGAAGCATCGAACGAGGCTTTCAAGCCGTCGATAATCTCCCAATCCACTCCGCCGATAATCGAAAGACGCTTGTTGCGATTATCGAAGTCGTAGATATAGGCATAATACTCGGGGTTCAGCGACGTGGCGTTGTAGCCGTAAGCCGGCGTCACGCCGTCGGCCATGTAACGTTTCATGGTCGGAGCCGCCGAGAGGGCACGCGAAATGGCGTTCATCTGGTTGTCGAACTCTTCGCTGCGAGCATCCGAATAATCGGCCGTAGCACGTATCCGCAGCCGTTTCGTGATATTGGAATTCAGGCCGATATGCGCATTGAGACGGTCGTAACCCGTACCCAATGCCACACCGTCGTCCTTCGTATAACCCACGCTGGCCGCATAAGAGGTCTTTTCCGTACCGCCGTCGATGCCGATGTAATAATTCTGCCAGTAATTGTCGCGGAAGAGCACATCCTGCCAATCGTTGTCCTGAAAAATCAGCCATTTGGTGTTATCCAACGGATCGCGCATCTTTTTGTAACCGGCCGGCAGCACTTCGCCCTCTTCGAGCCAGCGGGTCGAATAAACCGAATTGGCGTCGTTGATCGAGCTGGCCGAGAATCCCGACGTAAAGTTGTTCATCGGGCTTTTGCTCTCGGCAATCGACGTACGCACGAGACGAATGTAATCTTCGGCACCGAGCAGGTCGAAACGGCGCTCCGCCTGCTGGAAACCGAAATTGGCATCGAACGTCACCCGTGCGCCCGAATTACGCTTGCCCGATTTGGTGGTAATCAGCACAACGCCATTGGAACCGCGCGAACCGTAAACGGCCGTCGAAGCTGCATCTTTGAGCACTTCCAGCGACTCGATATCGTTGGGATTGATACCCGAAAAAGCGCGTTCCACGCCATCCACCAGAATCAGCGGGTCGTTGTTGCCGTCGATCGACGAACCGCCGCGAATATGGATTACGGGGTCGGCACCGGGCGTGTTATTGTTGCTGTAAACACGGGCACCGGCGATTTTTCCTTTAAGCGCTTCGCCGAGCGTGTTGACCGGCGTGCCTTTCACAAGGTCTCCGTCGATTTTGGTCACCGCCGAAGTAATCGTACGGCGCGACTGCGTACCGTAGCCGACTACGACCACTTCGTCCATACCTACGGCAGCCGGCGACATCACGACATCGACAACGGTCCGGTTCCCCACGACAACCTGCTGGGACTCGAATCCGAGAAAGAAGAACACGAGCGTCGAGCCTTTCGGGGCGGAAATCGAATACGCACCGTCGCTGTTGGTCGTGGTGCCTGTCGAAGTATTTTCGACGACAATCGACACACCCGGCATTTTTTCGCCCGTATTGTCCGTCACGACACCTGTCAAGGCGACGTTCTGTGCCGAGGCTCCTACCGTACACAGGAGGATTCCCCATACGAACAGCAGCATACGCGTCACGAGACCGATTCTGCGTCCGGTTCTGTTCGTTGAAAAAATTTCAAGCATACTCCAAGTTTTTAGTTAATAGTTAAGGTTAATAATGAGTTTGTCAATCGAATAAAACAGCTTTTATCTCTAATAAGTATTATTTAATGTTGCAATATAGTAACATTTTTCGATATAAATCGCATTATTCACCTTTTTTGTATGATTTTATATAATATATATTTGAAATTACCTATATATATGATGCCCAAACACTGACGATGCGCTTCGCCGGTGCGAACTATTTTTGCTTTTATCGAGTTTTCGGCGTAATTTTGAGGACAAAAGGTTACACTTAATGGAGCTTCATCACTTTCAGCGGCGCAAGACCCGCGAAGTACGCATCGGCAACGTCGTCATCGGCGGCGAACGGCCCATCGCCGTGCAGTCGATGACCAACACCGACACCAACGACACCGAAGCCAGTGTCGCACAAATCGAACGCATCGACCGTGCGGGCGGCAAAATCGTGCGGCTGACCGCGCAAGGGACGCGCGAAGGCGAAAACCTGCAAAATATCGTGCGACTCCTGCGCTCAGACCATTTCGACACGGCAATCGTCGCCGACATCCATTTCGTGCCCGAAGCGGCCGCTATCGCCGCGAAATACGTCGACAAGGTGCGCATCAATCCGGGCAACTACCGCACGGAACACGGCGAACTGGAGCACCTCATCGAGCAATGCCGCCGACGGGGCGTCGCTCTGCGTATCGGGGTCAATCACGGGTCGCTGGCCAAGCGGATTTTCGACCGCTACGGCGATACGCCCGAAGGCATGGTCGCTTCGGCAATGGAGTTTTTGCGTGTCTGTCAGGCACACGATTTCGACCAAGTGGTCGTGTCGATGAAATCGAGCAATACGCGTGTCATGGTCGCCGCCTACCGGATGCTGGTCGAGGCAATGGAGCGCGAAGGGATGGACTACCCCATTCACTTGGGGGTCACGGAGGCCGGCAACGGCATCGAGGGACGTATCAAGAGTGCCGTAGGCATCGGGGCGCTGCTGGCCGACGGCATCGGCGACACGATCCGCGTATCGCTGACCGAAGCCCCCGAAAACGAAATGCCCGTCGCCCGACTGCTCGTCGACCACTTCCGCGAGCGGCCCGGCGAGTTCGTCGTGCAGCATCCCGAACGTTATTCGCCGACCGCATTCCGCCGCCGGTCGCACGTCGCCGAGCCGGTCGTGCACAGCGAACCGCACGACGGATTCCGCATTCTCGAAGCCGTTTCGGGCAATCCTACGGCCGAACTGCGGGCGGCGATTCTGAACCTCGAACCCGCCGAAAGCACTACCCCCGTCTTAATAAAACGGCGATACGACGATTCATCGTTAGAAACGCTCGCCGTGAAAGCTGCCGCCGATTTGGGGCCGCTGCTGCTCGACGGGCTGGCCGACGGAATATGGGTCGATGCACCGGCATTCAACGATGCACAAATACGCGACATCGAACTGATGATTCTCCAAGCGGCCCGCGTGCGGTTTTCGCACACCGAATACATCGCCTGCCCGAGTTGCGGCCGCACGCTCTACGACATCGAGCGCACGCTGGCCGAAATCAAATCCAAGACCTCACACTTGAAAAACCTGCGTATCGGCGTCATGGGATGTATCGTCAACGGCCCGGGCGAAATGGCCGACGCCGATTACGGATACGTCGGCGCCGGTCCCGGACGCATCACGCTCTACAAGGGGCGCGAGGTTATCGTCCGCAACATTCCGCAGGAGGAGGCTCTCGACCGCCTCATCGAGCTCATCAAGGCGCACGGCGACTGGCACGAGGCGTAGCACCCGCACACAAAGAAAAATCCGGCATCTTTCGATGCCGGATTTTTCATAGAATAGCTATTCTTCGACCAGTATGGGAGGTGCGAACGGAACGAACATCGAAGGCGTGCTGGCCGGTGCATACATCGGTGCACTCGCCGAACGCACGTGGTCGTTCTGTACGAATTTTTCCAAATCGAATGCGGTTCCCGAAGCCCGACAAATACGCCGAACGATAGCTTCGCGCGACGGAGCATTGTAGTAAGGAATGTTATTGTTCATACAGCTGTTGTATTCGGGACGCCATATGCCACGCTCGTACAAGCAGGCTCCTTCGTAGAAACCGACGGCTTCGTAGCCCGCACGCGACAGATAGTGGCTCCAATGCGCTTTGTTCGGGTCGTTCGTCAGCGAGACGTTGTACCCATAATAGGGGTCTAAACCACGCCACGCAGTAATCTGCGACGACTCGGACGCCGGCAATGTTTCGTTGTAATAACGATATTCGTCCAACAAGCGGCCGAAACCGTGTCCGCCGCCCTCGTGGGAAACGACCTCACCGAACGATTTTCGTCCTGTCGGACACATCGACACCGATTTGCCGTTATTGTACATGATGCAGGTACCGGCATAAACGTCCAGATTGATGATGACGAATACGGTCGTATTTTTCAGCACTTCCTCGGTTACACCCTGTACTTTTTTAGCATAGGTAAATACTTTTTCCGCATTGCAAGTGATGCCGGTGCTGTTTCCGCCCTCCAATACACAACTGAATACCGTATTGCGTTTTTGAACGGGACATCCTGTCATGGCTTTTTCCACAGTAGCTCCGCGCTCTTCGGAGTGAGCCGCTACGGTGCTGACACGGAAATACGAACGATAACTTTTGTAGGGTTCGACGCTGAAAAAGGCATTGATTGCCGTTTCGACCGCTTGGTCGAAAGCACCCCCCTCCGTGTAATCCTCCGCGATGAATCCGTCGCCCGTGAAGACCAAATGTACGGGCATCGGCGCACCGGCCGATTCCATTTGCCACGTAGCGGTTTGTCCGTCGGCATAAGCTCCGCCGTCGCCGGTTCGGAACGAGTACAAAGCACTCTCGCTTTTCCCGCCGAACGGGTCGGAAGCCTCGACTTTCCACACGCAATCGGTGCTGCGGGACATGAAATTCGGCAATTTGACCGACGTCTGCGCAGTCGAGACCGTCGCCCACGTCGTACCGCCGTTCTCCGAAACCATCAATCGGTAGGTCACGGCATCGCCGTCGGGGTCGACCGAAGCCTTCCACATAAACGAGGCATTGATTGCGACGTCCGATTCTTCGTCGGCAGGCGACACAAGTTGCGGAGCCGCCGGAGGCGTGTTGGGAAGCGACTGACCAACCGCAATCATCGTGAACGTCGACCCGTAATAGAGCATGAGCAGCTCTTTCGGGCGCGGCGTACGGTCGGTGATAGGAGCCGGTGTGAAATGCACGGTCGTGGTGCCTGCTTCGCCCTCCATCGGGGTAATCGTCAGCCAGCCGACCGACGCAGGACGTTCGATTCGCCAAGCGTATTTCGATACGATAGTCGCTTCGAGCGGCGTGCCGTCCGCATCGAATGCGAATTCGACCCGGTCGATTCGGAAATCCACACCGTCCTGTTTCACAGCAACCGAACGGGTCACCGTTCCCGATGTCACAACGATTTCGCCTTCGCGTTCGGCCGCCGTATTTTCGCCGACTTTCACCGAAACCTGCGCCAAAGCATCGCCTTCGTGAGGCGTGCACTCGACCCATTCGGGTGCGCTCAACGACCATGCTTCGGACGCGGTAACCGTCAGACTCCGCGTACCGCCGGCCGTCGTAAAGTTCATTTCGGACTGCGACACTTCGAGCACCGTGCCGGGTTCGTCCGAATTGCTACAAGCCACAGCCGCCAGTGCGACGATGCACGATACGATGCGGCTGAACGGCACAATCCATTTTTTCATAATACAAACGATTTATTGGTTTTCCGTTTCGGAACGGGAGTTCACAGCACGGATTTCCTGCGGCAGATGTTTTACTAATTGGTCGCACAGCTCTTGGAGCGATTGCGTCTTTTGCTGCAACGAATCGAACATGCGGCGAGGAACGACCACATAGCGGTCGTCGGCACGCCGATGCAGTTCGTCGTATTCGGCACGCGGAAGCACCACGAGCGAATCGGCTGCCGCACAATGGCAGCAGCGGCATGCAGACGACGCACACCCTCCGAGCAAGGCGGCTCCCGCCAAGACGAGGAGCACGACCGAGATTTGAAAAGTACGTTTCATAGTTATCGGTTCAACGACGGCAAAACCTTCCCGCCGAAACGGGAAGGTCTTTGCGCCTGTGCATCAGGATATTGAATCACCTGTTTTCTTATTCGTTCTCTGCCGGTTCGTCCTCTTCCGGTACATAGGTCATCACGCCGTCTTCGCAAGCAAATGAACCGACATATGTGCCTTCTTCAGAATCGTAAGCTGCATATTCAAAATAGGAGATGTCAGTCAGATAACCCTTGTTATCCATCAAAGCGACAATGGGTTCCTTTCCGCTATTACCACCGCCATAGAATACAAGATCACAATCGAATCCAAGACCTAAATCAACCTGATAAAAAGTTGCGCCGAAACCCTTTACAAACGAACCATTATTGGCAGGGTGGACACACGTTCCATCGAATACGACCTCTTTGGACGCAACATCCACTTGGCCTACGAGAATCGGATTGATAATTTGGCCGAAAAGACCGAGCCAGTCGGCATAGAGGTAACATACCGTCGGATCCTCCTCGTCCAACTCGATATATGTTGCAAATTTGCCAAGTGTACCATTCCCTCGCGTATAGGAAACCGTATAGTTTCCTGCTTTGAACTCGATTTTGGGAATCTCGATAGTCATCTTGGTGACTTCGCTCAACAGACCGGTCGAAGTAATGGCCGCTGCGAAGACTTCGTACTTTCCTTGGGGTTCGCATTCAAACGTATGCGTAGCCGAAGCACCGTCCGACATGTTGAACGCATAGTGGGAATAATTGCCGTTCTCGCGGTCTTCGTCCGCGAGGTTTCCCACCTCGTCGCACACGATGTCGTAGGCCAGCGGTGCCGGATTGCCCGTGCCCTCGAAAATCGCATAGGCATACTGCGAAGCCTGCTCCGAAGCAGCGATAGTGAACGTGAACGAACCTCCGTCCACCTCATCGGCCGTCAGCGTCACGACGGGCTTTTCCTTGCCCCGATTCTGTGTGCTGGGCTCTTTTTCGTCGGAACACCCGCACACGAGAGCTCCGGCAACGAGCGCCAGCGCCAAATAATGTATCTTTTTCATAAGCATTGTTCTCTATGATTTGCTTGTTTACTGAATTCCGTTTCGTTTACTTACGTTTCAGGACAATGTTGATGTTTGCACCATATACGCTTCCCGAGTATTCGCCATCGTCATAAATCAACGACACCAAACCGAGTGAGGGATCGAACGTTATGGTCGAGTAATCATCGCTCCAGCTACCGGTTATCCAACCATCCTCATAGACTTTTCCATCTGCCAATACACCCGTAACGAGTTTCGTTGTAGTACAACCGTGGCCGAATAAATCGGCAGCGATTTCCAACATCGTAACACCACCTACTATCGCACAAGTTTCCGTTTCTGCATCATAGTCGATATACCAAACAAAGGGAATTCCACCAATAGAAGAATCGCCGTTATAACCGACACATACCAATCGTTTGTCCGCATTCTTTTCGATTTCCTCATCGGTCAATCCACCGGTAATCGAAAAATCGAACGTAGTAGCCGATCCGTTAAAGTAAGAGATTCCAGTGAAAGTCCAGTTGCCCCACAGACGTTCGTAGGGATTGTTGTCGTTGTCGGCGATTTCGACGACGGCCGAACCGTTCACGATTTCCGCACCCGAAGCCGACACGATGGTCAACTGCATGTGGCGCGATTCGTTGATGTATTGGTCATCGTAAATCTCGAACTCGACGAATGCCGGAGCCGACGGATTGCCGGCATATTTCAGCTGCTCGATTTGAGTGAAGTGTACGAGTTCGTCGAGCGTCTTGTCGCCGTCGACAATCTCCGCTACCACATCGAAAACGATAGGATAGCTTTTGGGCTCGCCAGTGAAAGCGACAGGAATACGCACGATACCTGCCGACTCCTTGTAGGTGTAGGTCGAGGATGCGAAACCGATGGTCGCATCGCCCGCACCCGTCGCCTTGTTGTCATCGCACGAGCTCAGGCCCAGTACGGTGAACAGGAGGACGAATGCCGAGATATATTTGGTCATTTTCATGTTTTCAGTTTTAATGTTTGACGTGGACTATTGCAACGTGTAGGCAATATTCTGCTCGATTTGGGGGTTGGCCTGAATCTCCTTGGTCGGAATGGGCCACAAGAAGAACGGGTCATCGGCCGCACGAGTGCAGGAGGCGTAATTGGCGCCGGACATCACCAAGTCGGGATTCTGACCGGCCGAACGCGTGAAGCCCATATGCCAACGCTTCAGGTCGTAGAGCCGGAAACCCTCGCCGAAGAGCTCGCGGACACGCTCGTCGCGAATCTGCCGCATCAGCTCGACACCCGAGTAGTTCTCTTCGACCCAACCGGCGATGCGTTTCGTGCGCAAATCGTTCAGGTACTTGTTGGCGACGATTTCCGAACCCGCTTTGTTGGCCGCAGCTTCGGCTGCAATCAGATACATTTCCGAGATGCGGAAAATTTTGGGTTTGTTCTTGTAGTTCGTCACGGCCGAGTAGAGCGACTGGTTGCCGGGGTACTTCACCAAGAGGGTCAGACGGCCCGTAACCGGCGATTTGATGTCGCGTTCGTCGAAATAGCTGGCATAACGGATGTCGTTCGCCTTGTCGTAGAGCGCCAAAGCCCAATCTTCGGGAACGTACTGAGGGTTGTCTTCGCCCGCCTCGCCCGACGTGTTGTAGATGAAGTACGGATAGGCATTGCCGGTATCGTCGGGGCCGGTCATGGCAGCCTGCCACAGCGTCTCTTGGAGGTTGTCCTTCACCCAGCCTTCGGCGTAATCGGACTGGCTGTCGACAAGCTGATAGACACCGCCGTCGATAAGGCCTTTGGCTTTCACCAACGCCGTATCGTAATCGTGCATGGTCAAAGCCACGCGAGCCTGCAAGGCAGCGACGACATCGGCCGTAACGTAAGCCGAATTAGGCGTACCTGCGGTATGGATGTATTTTTCGGCTTCGCCCAAATCGGTTACGATTTGCTCGAACGTCTTAGCCAACGAACCGCGCGAAGGATATTTGCTCGCATCGCCCGTAGGTTCGTATTTCGTTACGACCGGAACGCCGTATTTGTCGGCAGCCGTATCGGGGTCGTAGTCTTCGCAGAAGTACTGCGCCAGATTGAAATACATGTGCGCACGGATGTAGCAGGCTTCGCCGTAGTACTGTTCGACCAGCGCGGCATCGGCCGAGCTCAACGTCCCTGCGGCGAGCAGTTTCTGCGTACCATCGATCAGGAAGTTCGCATTGGCGATGTAGCCGTACAGACCGAACCACACCGTCGAGGCCACATCTTCGGATGCCGTCACCGCATAGTGGTAGAACGCACCCTGAAAGTTACCGAAATTCTTTACGGCATGGTAGAGGTCCGTCTGCAAGTCGGGAGCATAGATGAACGCACCCGTGAAAGCGTACTTCATCCCCGAATACAAACCGGTGCGGAACGCTTGGCAGTCGGCGACACTCTCCATCGCCTCGGTCGTGTTGATGGCCGTATCGGGATATTTGTCCAAGTTGCAAGCCGTCGCGATGAAAACAGCGAACAGCGAAGCAAGAATTATTTTCGTATTTTTCATAATCGTCGTACTGTTTTTGTGTTTAGAACGTCAATTCGGCACCGAATACGATCTGACGCGAGTTGGGGTACAGACCGCTCGTAGCATTGCCGTATCCTACCTCGGGGTCGTAGCCGGCGAAATCGGTAACCGTCCACAGGTTGCGGCCCGTAGCATAGATTTTCACGCCCGACAGGAAGCCGCTCTTGCGAATCAACGATTGCGGGAAGGTGTACGACAGCGAAAGATTCTTCAAACGCATGAACGAAGCATTGGAGAAGCGTCGAGTATCATGATAGAATTTCGTACCGTACTTCGGAACATCGGTAATCTGTCCGGGAGTCGTCCACATATCGAGCATTTTCTTCTCGAAGTTGCTGTTGAACAACTGATCCGTCGGGTTCATCGTATAGAAACGCTCGTTGATGAAGATGTAACGCGAGCCGATCCACGAGAAGTCGGCATTCAGGCCGATGCCCTTCCACGAGAAGTTGGTCGAAAAACCGCCCGACCACGGAGCGTTGGTATCCCAGCCGTTGAACTGCATGATGTCGTCCGAATAGACTTTGGTCTTGTTGCCGTTCAGGTCGTACCACATGGGCGAACCATCGGCCGGGTCGACACCCGCCGAAATCTGGGTGAACACCAGCGACGAGGGTTTACCCACCTGATATTTCAAGCTGTAATCGGGAAACGCGAGTTCATCGAGACCCTGATAGAGTTTCGTAATCTGGTTCTTGTTGTAGTTGACGTTGGCGCTGACGCTCCAGTAAACGTTCTTGGTGTGAATCAGGTCGACGTTCAATTCCAAGTCGACACCGCGATTGAACATCTCGCCGATGTTGCCCATACCGCTGGCGTGGCCCGTCGTACCCGAGAAAGGCAACTCCATCAACAGGTCGGTCGATTTCTTGTTGTAGAACTGGAAATTGAAGCCTACGCGGTCGGCCAAACGTCCGTTGATGCCGATGTTGAGCGTAGCCACCGTTTCCCAAGTCAGGTCGGCGTTCGGAACCTGTGCAAGTCCCCAACCGGCTTGTCCGTTGTATTTCGGGCCTGCGCCGACCAAACCGAGCGATTCGTACCAGCCGGACAATCCCGAGTTACCGGTCGTACCGTAGCTGACGGTGACATTCAGGTCGTTCAGCCATTTCACGCCTTGCAGGAATTTCTCGTTCTTGGCTTTCCACATCGCGCCGACCGAATAGAACGTGGCGTAACGGTGATTCTTGCCGAACAGCGACGAACCGTCGGTACGCACCGAAGCGTCGACGAAATAACGTCCGTTGTAATTATAGTTCAGGTTGGCGAAGAACGAGTTGAAAGAACACTCCTCGTTGTGACCACCCCAGCTTTCGATTTTCGTAGTCGTCTCGAATGCCGTCAAACGGTCGTCGGACAAACCCGAGCCCGTAGCATTGAATTTTTTGTCGTGCTTGATAATCGATTCATGACCGAGCAAAATCGTGAAGAAATGCTCTTGGGCGATGTTGTTCTTGTACTCGATGGTATTGGTCGACGACAACTGATAGTAGCGTTGGAATGCCTGCGAGTTGCGGCCACGGAAAGAGACCGGCGTGTACGACGGCATATTGATGCTTTCGTTCGTGTAATCGAACGCATCGATTGCCTGCTGGGCACGCATGGTCAAACCTTTCACCGGACGAATCTCGAAATAGGTCTGCCCCATAAGGTCAACCGATTGGCGATCGTTCGTATTATATTTGTAGTACTCGTTCAAGTCAAGCATCTGATTCTGGAACGGGTAAATCCACTGCACGTCGCCGTAGGAAACGGTACCGTCTTCGTTGTAAATCAACTCATAGGGAGTATAATAAGGCAGACCCGTCACAGCTTGGAGAATCGGCGATTGCGTGTACCAGCCGGTCGTAATCGTGCGGTATTTAGAATAAGTCAGAGCGACGTTGGTACCGAATTTCAACCAGCTCGTGAGATTGGTGTCCAAATTCGTACGGAACGTCACACGGTCGACGCTCGAATTGGCTTTCGAGGTACCCTGCTCCGAGTAGTAACCGAGCGAAGCATAGTAGGTCGTATTCTCCGTAGCACCGCGCATCGAAGCGTCGAACTGCATCATCGGAGCGGCATCGTCGAACAGATAGTTCGTCCAGTCGAAATTGATGTTGTTGCCGAGAATGAAGGCCTTTTTCGCCTGATAAGCGGCATCGGTCTTCAACGACGGAATACACATCTCCTCGAACTGCATCAGTTCGGCGCTGTTCATCATATCCATGTTGTAGTTGGTCAGCATGGAAACACCGTACTGCGCACGCAGCGAGATGCTCGGTTTTTCGCCTTTCTTACCTTTTTTGGTCGAGATGAAAATCACACCGTTGGCAGCACGCGAACCGTAGATAGCGGTCGACGAGGCATCTTTCAGAATGGAGATGTTCTCAATGTCCTGCGGGTTGATGCTCGAGAAGACGCTCGAACTTACGGGAACACCGTCCAAAATATACAACGGAGCATTGCTCAGATTCAACGACGATTCGCCGCGCAGACGAATGGAAACCGAGCTCTGCGGTTCACCCGACGAGTTGAAAATCTGCAGACCCGGAACTTTGCCCTGCAAGGCATCGCCCACGTTCGCCGAAGGGCGTTCGGCGATTTCCGCAGCCTTAATCGTCGAAACCGAACCGACGATATTGCCGATTTTCTGTCCCGAACCGTAGCCGATGACAACTACATCGTCGATAGCTTTCGTATCTTCGTCCAGAGAGATTGCGAATTTGGTTTTGCCGGCGATGGCCACCGACTTGGTCTGGTAACCGATGAACGAT
>CAMWYI010000016.1 GCA_947178455.1 uncultured Alistipes sp.
CGAAATCGCCGAGCGACGTGCAGTTGGCCGCTTCGTCGCAGGCCGATGTGCTCGCGTGGTGCGCCAGAGAGATGGAGGCTTGCGTGCCGGCACTGGCTCCGACGCTCGACAATGCTCCGTCGCGTGTGACGCAGAGTGCGGCGCAAGGAATTTTGGCCCGCGTCTATCTTTTCATGGCCGGTCAGTCGGTCACCGGTTTCGATTCGGCAGCCATGTACGAGAAAGCCGCCTACTGGGCTAAACAGGTCATCGAAAGCGGGCTGCATCAGCTCAATCCGAGCTATTCGGATGTCTTCATTAAGATGATTAAAGACGAGTACGACACGGAGTTCCGCGAATCCATTTGGGAGGTCGACTTCAAGGGCGACCGCACGACCGATTGGACGAACGGCCGTATCGGCGACCTGATTGGCATGCAGAACACCAGTACGGTCGACTCGAATTTCAGCGAGTGGAACTGCAATTATTCCTACGCATTCTACAACGGTTCGTTGAAATTGTGGGATTTGTACTGGCGCACCGACCGTACGGACGACGAGAACGAGTCGGAACTCGAAATCACCGACGTGCGGCAGGATTGGAACATGGCGCCGTACAATTATTCGGGTTATAAGGGCGATTATTATGCGCTTTGCATAGCCGGTTACGACAAAGCGCCGTTCGTGTTCGACAAAAAATCGTCGTTGGACTATCCGACGGCCGCCGCCGGTCAGCGCAACGCGTCGAAATGGCGTCGCGAGGTGATTTACGAAGGACATCAGAACGCCAAAAACCTCTATACGGGCATCAACTTCCCCTTGCTGCGTTATTCCGACGTGCTGTTGATGTACGCCGAAGCCATTAACGAAGTTTCGGCCGCCAACGCGGGCGAAGCCTACGACTACGTGAAGCTGGTACGCGACCGTGCCGGCATCGCCACCCGCGCCAAGAGCGAATACGCTTCGCAGGAGGCCATGCGCCAGTTCGTGCGCAACGAGCGCGGCCGCGAACTCTGTTTCGAGGCGCTGCGCAAGTACGACCTGATTCGCTGGGGCATCTTCGTCGACGAGATGCGCAAATACACCCAGTGGCAGAGCGACGCACGCTGGAGCGGCAACGCAATGGCCACGCGTGCCGCAGTCATCGGCTCCAACATTCAGGGAAAACACATCTACCAACCCATACCGGCTACGGAATTGGGCGTCAACAAGCTGCTCAAGCAGAACCCGATGTGGTAGTCTAACAGTCAAACGATTTTACGGATATGAAAAACTATCGGTTCGCAATAACGGCACTGCTGGCCGCCGCTTGTCTGGCGGTCGCGTGCGAGGAGGACATCCTGCGCGATGTCGAAGAGTGCTACATCACGCTCGACACGGAGAATACCTACACCGTCGGGCAGGAGGTGAAGTTCAACATCAAGGGCAATCCCGATTACGTCTACTTCTTCCCGGGCGATACCAGCCACCAGTACGAGTATCGCGACCGCACGACCGTGGCGATGGAGGACTTGGAAACATGTCGATTGGTGGTCGAGTATCAGGCCCGTTACGGCAATCCGGGCGCACTCGACGTGTATGCGTCAAAGACGTTCGAGGGACTGAACGGCGACGATGCCGAGGCTGACTTGAAGACGATGCAAGACATCGAGGCAAGCATCGGCGAGGACGGACAGATTCCGGGCTGGGACAAACTTCCTTATAACGAGGGAGCCAGCACGGTATGGACGACGCAGGAATACGACATTACGGATTATGCCGACAGTTTCTGTCTGGCGTTCCACTGGCATCCGGCTGCGTTCAATGCGACGCAGCGCACCTACTGGATCAATTATTCGGTGAAGACCAAGTTCCGGGGCTACGACGAGGTGACGACGCAAGGTACGGCGTTGGGAATGACCTCGGTGAGCATGAATGTCGGCGATGACCCGAAAATCACCGATGCCTACTACAAGAACAACGGTAATGGTACGGTGCGATTCAACAGCGATTACCACATCAATATGCAGGGTGTCGGTGCCGATGTGTTGAAGTATGCACTCAATTCTTGGGTTTTGACGAAACCGCAGCCGCTGAACCACGTCTCGCCCGATACGGGATTCTCGGTCAAAGCGGCAGCCGACGACATCACCGAGTACAGCTATGCCTACGAGAAGCCGGGAACCTATGAAGCGACCTTTATGATTACCAACGGCAATTATCAGGGCGCTGAACGGAAAATCCAAAAGATGATAATCAACATCATCGACCCGATCGGGATTGAGGATACGCCTGCCGAATAAGGTTTGAGATGCACACAAAAAAACCTGCCGTTATCGGCAGGTTTTTTTGTGCTTGATTGCGTGGGCTTAACCCACCAGTCCCGAGAAACCCATGAATGCCATAGCGAGGATGCCCGCCGTAATCAGTGCGATAGGCACGCCTTTGAACGCTTTGGGCACGTCCTCGAACTCCAACCGCTCGCGGATGCCGGCGAAGAGCACCAGCGCCAGCGCGAAGCCGAGCGCCGTAGCTACCGAATAAGTAACGCTCTGCAAGAGGTTGAACTCTTTTTGAATCATCAGAATGGCGACGCCTAATACGGCGCAGTTCGTCGTAATTAGCGGCAGGAAGATACCCAGCGCCTGATACAGCGACGGCGAAACCTTTTTGAGGATGATTTCGACCATTTGCACCAATGCGGCGATGACCAGAATGAAGACGATCGTCTGCATGTAAACGATGTCGAGCGGTACGAGCACATAGGTTTGAATCAGCCATGCCACGACCGCTGCAATGGCCATGACGAAGGTCACGGCAGCACCCATGCCGAGCGAAGTTTCGACCTTCGACGATACGCCCAAGAAGGGGCAGATGCCGAGGAATTGCGCCAGTACGACGTTGTTGACGAAGATGGCGCCGATGATAATGGCGAAATAGGACAGCTCCATGACTATTTTTTGGCTAATTTGTTAAACAATACCATTAAATACCCGAGTACTAAAAATGCCCCCGGTGCCAGCACGAAAATCAACGGCATGTAGTCGCCGATGCCGAAACTGTATCCGAATACGGCTCCGCTGCCGAGCATCTCGCGCACTGCGCCGACGACCGTCAGCGAGAGCGTGAAGCCCAAGCCGATGCCGATGCCGTCGAGCATCGAGTCGAACGGGTTGTTCTTGGAAGCGAAGGCTTCGGCGCGGCCCAGGATGATGCAGTTCACCACGATGAGCGGGATGAAGACGCCGAGCGACGCATAGAGTGCCGGTACGAACGCCTGCATCAGCATCTGGATAATCGTCACGAACGATGCGATGATGACGATGAACGCCGGAATACGCACCTTGTCGGGAATGATGTTCTTGACCAGCGAGATGACCAAGTTCGACAGAATCAGTACGGCCATCGTCGCCAGTCCCATGCCCATGCCGTTTTCGGCCGAGGTGGTCGTACCCAGCGTCGGGCACATGCCCAGCACCAGCACGAACGTCGGGTTGTTCTTGATGATGCCGTTCCAAATAATTTTCAGTTTGTTCATTGCTTACCTCCTTCCTGTGCTTCGGTTTCGGCGGTCGCCGTGTCGACGGCCGGTTCGCCGGCGGATACCTGCTTGTAGGCCGCCCATGCGCGGTTCACGGCATCGACATAGGCGCGCGACGAAATGGTCGCCGCCGTCAGGGCATCGACATCGCCGCCGTCTTTCTTGACGGCCAGTTTCCCGTCGACCAGTTGTTTGTCGGCCAGTTGCTGGCCTTTGACGCTCATGAGCAGCGGGTTGCCCTCGTCGGTCATTTTGGTGCCGAGACCGGGCGTTTCGCTCTGTTCCAGCACGTTGACGTTGATGACCTCACCGGCGGGCGTGAACCCGACCATGAGCCGCACGTTGCCGCCGAATCCCTTTTTGGTCATCGTCTCTACGGCATAACCGGCCACTTCGTCGTCTTTGGTCGCGGTGTAGACCGTAATCGGGAGCTCGTCGATGCTCAATGCTTCGGTCGTCGTTTCGTCGAATGCGGGCAGCACCTCGTTCAGCGCCGCAATCGTCGCCGCCTCTTTGGCTTTGGCGATAGGCTCTTCGGTAATCCGATTGACGACGCCCACACCGGCCGAAGCCACGAGCGTGATGCCGAACAGGACGGCCGTCATGTTTTTCAGTGTACTTTTCATAAGTTCGCCTCCTCTACATTATTTGACGCCGAAACGTTTTGGTTTGATATACTTGTTGAGCAGGGGCACCACCGAGTTCATAATCAGGATGGCGAACGACATGCCTTCGGGGTAGGAGCCCCACAGACGGATGCACATCGTGATGACACCGATGCCCACAGCGAAGATGATGCCGCCCTTGATTGTCATCGGAGAGGTCGAGTAGTCCGTCGCCATGAAAATCGAGCCGAGCAGTGCACCGCCTGCCAGTACGTGGAACAGCGGCAGCTGCCACAGCAGGTCGCCTTGTGCGCCGTTGGCCCAGCCGACGATTGCGGCGAATGCGGCCATTGTTACGAGAATCGTTACGGGGATGTGCCACGTGATGACCTTGCGCCACAACAGATAGACGAATCCGATGAGCAGGGCCAGCGAAGCGACTTCACCGAGTGAACCGGGCATGTTGCCGAGCATCAAATCCTGCACGCCGACGATGTTGACCGAAGCGCCGTATTTCACGGCCGCCAGCGGTGTGGCGCCGGACAAAGCGTCGAGGCCCTCGACTTCGGGGAACGAAGCCATTTGCACGGGGTAGGCAATCAGCAGGAACACACGGCCGACCAGCGCGGGGTTGAACGGGTTTTTGCCCAGTCCGCCGAACGACATCTTGGCGATGCCGATAGCGACGAATGCGCCGATGACGATGATCCACCAAGGAATCGTAGCCGGAAGGTTGAACGCCAGCAGCATACCGGTAACGACGGCCGACCAGTTGCCGACGGTCTGCGGGCCGCGCACGATGAAGCGCTGGATGAGGTACTCGAATGCCACGCAGGCCAGAATCGACACGGCGGTGACGAAAATCACGTTCGCCCCGAACACGACGGTCGAAACGACCAGCGCAGGCAGCAGGGCGATGACCACATCGCGCATGATGCTCGCCGTCGACCGGTCGGTCTGCACGTGGGGCGAGGGTGCTATAATCAGATTTTTCATTGTTTTATTAAGTGAGTTACAGGGTTTATTTTTGCGGGGCAGGAGTTGCGGCTGCGGCGCGGGCGCGGATGATACCCATGACGGTCTGTTTTCCGAGCCGAATCCAGTCCAGCAGCGGCAGATAGGCGGGGCAGGTCGCTTGGCACGAACCGCACTCGATGCACGACGTGACCATTTGTGCTTCGACTTCCTCCAAGCCTTTCTTCTGCGTCATCTTCGAGAGGTAGTAGGGTTCCAGTCCCATCGGGCAGGCCGATACGCACTTCGCGCACTTGATGCACTGCGTGGCGGTGCGGCGGGCGGCGTCGCGGCCGCTCATGACCGTGATGCCCGAGCAGCCTTTCGTGACGGGCGAGTCGAGGTTGCACATCGCACGACCCATCATCGGACCGCCGTTGATGACCTTGCCAGCGTCTTCGGGCAGACCTCCGGCCGCTTCCAACAGCGTCGAAATCGGCGTACCCATGCGCGTCAGCAGGTTCTTCGGTTCTTTCATTCCTTTGCCCGTGACGGTTACGACCCGTTCGATGAGGGGCTTGTTCTTCTGCACGGCCTCGTAAACGGCGACGGTCGTCGAAGCGTTGCAAACCACTGCGCCCACGTCGATAGGCAGTGCGGGCGGGGGCGGAACCTGACGCCCCGTGACGGCTGCAATCAGCTGTTTTTCACCGCCCTGCGGGTATTTCACCATCAAGGGCTGCACTTTGATGCCTTTGTACTCGGCGACGAGCTTTTTCAGATGTTCGATTGCGTCGGGTTTGTTGTTTTCGATGCCGATGACGGCTTTCTCGACGCCCAGCGCCTTCATCAGAATGGTGACGCCCACGACCAGCTCCTCGCCGCGCTCCAACATCGTGCGGTGGTCGGAGGTCAGGTAGGGTTCGCACTCCACACCGTTGATAATCAGCACTTCGGCTTTCTTGCCGGGAGGCACCGACAGCTTCACGTGCGTGGGGAACGTCGCACCGCCCATACCGACGATGCCGGCATCCTTGATTTTAGCGATGATGTCCTGTGCCGACAGCGTGCACTCCTTGACGAGCGTGGGCGTGCGGTCGATGCCTTCGGCCCATTCGTCGCCGTCGCGTTCGATCGTAATCATCGGCTGGCGCAGGCCCTGTCCGTTGGCCACGAGGTCGACGGACTTCACCGTACCCGAAATGGGCGAGTGGATGTTGGCCGACATGAAACTGCCCGCTTCGGCGATGAGCTGCCCCGTGACGACCTTGTCGCCTTTGGCGACTTTGGCCACGGCCGGCGCACCGATGTGCTGGGCGAGCGGAATGTTCACCACCTCCGGCAACGGAAGCACCTCGATGGGCTTCGCGCAACTCAACTTGTTTTCCGACGGATGAACTCCGCCTATGGGAAATGTTTTCATAAGTCTTCGTAAATTATTGCATGGGGAGAACTATTCGGTTGCCGTTTTCTTGGTCGGCGTCGCTTTTTTCGCGGCGGGTTTCGGCTTCGCATCCGTCTTGGCGGCCGTGTCGGCTGCGGGGGCTGCCGGTGCGGCGGGAGCTTTGGGCTCTTTGGGCAGCGGCTCCATGTTCACCAGCTTGATAGCACCCGTCGGGCACTCGTTCACGCACTTGCGGCACAGCTTGCACTTCTGTGGGTCGATGTAGGCGAGGTTGTTCTCCACCGTGATAGCTCCGAACTGGCAGACTTTCTCGCACTTGCCGCAGCCGATGCAGCCCGCTTTGCAGGCTTTCATCACGACGGCGCCCTTGTCTTTCGAGACGCATCCCACGTACACGGCGCGGTCTTTCGGCCACTTCTTGCGCAGTTCGATGATGTTTTTCGGGCAGGCTTTGACGCACGCGCCGCAGGCCGTACACTTGTCGGGGTCGACGGCGGGCAGACCCGTCGCCGGATCGACATGAATGGCGTCGAATGCGCACGCGACCTCGCAATCGCCGAAGCCGAGACATCCGAATGCGCAACCCGTTTCGCCGACATAGAGCGATGCAGCGACGGCGCACGATTTCGCGCCGTTATATTCGTTCGTGCGGGGACGTTTGTCGCATGTGCCGCCGCAGCGGACGGTGGCGGTCTGCGGTTCTTTTTCGGCGGCCGCCTTGCCCAAATAGGTGGCTACGGCTTTCATGGTGCTGTTGCCGCCGACCGGACACGAGAGCGACGAGATGTCGTCGTTCTTCACGAGCGCATCGGCCATCGCGCGGCATCCGGCGAATCCGCATCCGCCGCAGTTTGCGCCGGGAAGCATCTTCTCCACCTCGTCGATGCGCGGATCCTCTTCGACGCGGAATTTCTGTGCCACGAAGTAGAGAATGACCGCTGCAAGCACACCCAACACGCACAGTGTCAGGATGGTGTAAAGTAATACTGCGTTCATTGATTTTTAGTGATTGTGAATTGAATTGTGTGTTCGATTTTGTGGCGCATGGACCATAGTGCGCCGTAGTAGCCTGCCACACTGCCCAGTGCGGCCGCAGCGCCTGCCGCTTCGTCCCAGCCGAGCCAGCCGACCGTAATCAGCAGTACCCCCATGAGCACGACCAGCGCGCCGACATACCCCAATACGACGGCCCGTGCTCCCGCACTGCGCCGTATGCCGACCGTTACGTCGTCGCCCGCAGCGTATTGCGCGGCATCGGCGCACCGCACGACGACGGTTTTTTCCTGCGCTTCGGACAGTCCGCACGCCTGCCGTGCCTTGCAGCTGCCGCAGGCGCTCGACGAGGTAATCGTAACGTAAACCGTGTCGGATTCGACGCGTTCGACGCGTCCCGTATGTTCGATTTGCTTCATTTATCTTCGTTGTGCCGGTCGGCTGTCGTTCGCGGCCGCATGGGGCAGCCCGCCTGCGATTCGCCGACGCGGGTACAGGGTTTTCGTCAGTCGCCGTATTTGTTCGTGAGCGGCATCAGCCGTTCGTGCCCGAACGAGCAGCGCGAAAGCCGCAGTACGGGCGGGAACTGGAACCGTTTTTTCTCGTTGTGCATGATCATCGTGTGGATTTTCTCGACCACTTCGGCGTCGAATCCTGCGTTGATAATCTCCTCGCGATGCTGTCCCTCCTCGATCATGCGGTAGAGAATGGCATCGACCACTTCGTAAGGCGGCAGGATGTCGCTGTCTTTCTGACCCGGATGCAGCTCCGACGACGGTGCTTTGCGGAGGATGTTTTCGGGGATGATGTTGTCCTGCGTGCGGTTGATGTAGCGTGCGACGTCGTACATTTCGCTTTTGTAGAGGTCGCCCGTCGGACTGAACGCACCCGCCGTGTCGCCGTACAGGGTGCAAAGCCCCAGCGCGTTTTCGCTCTTGTTCGAGGAGTTCAGCAGCACATGGCCCGTCTTGTTTTGCAGGGCCATGAGCAGCACCGTGCGGATGCGGGGCTGGATGTTCTCCTCCGTCGCGTCGAACGCCGTGCCGCCGATGACGGGTTTGAGCGTGTCCACGACGCTTTCGTAGATTTCGGTAATGGGAATCACGTCGTAGGCGATGCCCAACCGTTCGGCCAGCGCACGGGCATCTTCGACCGAATGGTCGGTCGAGAAAGGCGAGGGCATCAGCAGTGCCCGCACGTTCTCGGGGCCCAGCGCATCGGCGGCGATGACCGCGACGATTGCCGAGTCGATGCCGCCCGACAGGCCGATGCAGGCCTTCGTGTAGCCGTTCTTGTGGAAAAAATCGCGCAGTCCGCAGCGGGCCGCCTCGTAGAGCGTCCGGTTGCGGGCGTCGGTCGTCGAGGGAACCGTGACGGGGACGGCCGGTGCTTCGGTATCGAAAATCTGGAAATCCTCCTCAAAACTCTTCATCATCAGCACCAGCTCGCCGCGTGCGTTGAGTGCGCCCGACGTGCCGTCGTACACCAAGTCGGTCGAACCGCCCACCTGATTGACCAGCACGATGTTCTTGCCCTCGACATAGGCCAGCTGGCTCATCTGCTCATAGCGGTAGGACATGGCGCCTTTGCCGTAGCGGCGGGCGTTGATGGAGAGAATCGTCTCGACCGACTGGTCGAAATCGTATTCGTATTTCAGGTCGCTGCCCACGATGACGGCGCAGCGGTGTCCGCCGACGGTGATGTACTCGAACCCTTTGGATGGAACCAGAAAGCCCATCTCGCGACGGGCCGTGATATACTTTTTGCCGATGTATCGTTCGATTTGGCCGTCTTGGATGACTGCGGCGGCACTAATCGTGCCTTCGGCGGTGAGCACCGGCAGTCCGACGATAGCGGCTATTCCCTTGCAGTGGCGGGCGATTTCGGACAGCGCCTCCTCGCAGAGTTCCAGAAAGGTGGTTTTGCGGAGCAGGTCGAACGCCGGAATACCGCTGACGGCCTGTTCGGCGAAGATGACCAAATCGGCCTGCCGGGCTTTGGCCGTATCGACGGCTTCGATGATTTTCGATGCGTTTCCCTCGACATCGCCGATGGTGTAGTTCAACTGGGCAATGGCTATTTTCATCGAGTAGTAATTTTAGGCGGTGCTTTACAACTTTGCAAAGTTAAGGATAATTTGCAAAAGACGGAAATTTTTTATTAAGTGGGTAGGAATGCTGTTGGCGGTAGTGGGGCTTTTGCACGAGACACAAAGAAAAAACGGAACGTCGTCAGTAACGTTCCGTTTTCGAGTAGTGGATAGGGGATTCGAACCCCTATGTCATGCGTGAGAGGCATGTATCCTAACCCTTAGATGAATCCACCGTGTCGGTTTTGCGATGCAAAGATAGTCGCTTCTTCCGAATCCTCCAAATAATTTCTAAAAAATCCTCTTATTTTCGGTGGCTTGTGTTGATTGTCCGACCGACCGGCGGCAGTCGCTTTTACCCTGTTTTAGGGGCGTCCGCAGTCGCATCGGTTCTTGACCGGACGCTTTTTCGTGCGAAATTTGTATCCGCTTTCAAAATTTTTATACCTTTGACTGCGTTTTAGATACTTACGCTCGACAAAATGCTCAAATAAATTTGGCATTGTATTCGGCTTTTTCGTATCTTTGTGATTTGAAATCAGGGAATTTATGTCCGAAAATAGATTGAAAATAGGTATCGCGCAGGGCGACCCCAACGGCATCGGCTGGGAGGTCATCCTCAAAACGTTCGCCGATTCGCGAATGGCCGAGTTGTGCACGCCGGTCATTTACGGGTCGCCCGAAACGGCTGCCTATTATCAAAATACGCTCCACGACTCGGAGCCCGTCGCATTCAACCTCGTCGATTCCGCTGCCGACGCTCGGCGCGGACGCATTAATCTGGTGGCTTGCGGACGGACGCCCGCCGTTGCTCCGGGCCGTATCGCACCCGAAGCGGGTCGTGCCGCCGTCGAGGCCTTGCGCACGGCGACGGCCGAATTGAAATCCGGTGCGCTGGATGCGCTCGTGACGGCTCCGTTCGACAAACAGGCCGTGCAGAGCGACGACTTCCGGTTTACGGGCCATACCGAATTTTTCGGGGCCGAATTCGAGAGCGAACCGTTGATGATTCTGTGCAGCGACGTCCTGCGCGTCGGGCTCGTGACGAAACACCTGCCCGTGTCGGAAATTGCCGCGCATATCTCCAAAGAGAAAATCGTCCGCGACCTGCATGCGCTGCGCCGGTCGCTGAAAGCGGACTTCGGCATCGTCGAGCCGCGCATCGCCGTCATGGCGCTCAATCCCCATGCCGGCGACGGCGGGCTGCTGGGCCACGAGGAGGAGGAGATTATCCGTCCGGCGATTGCCGAGGCGTTCGAGTCCGGTGTGCTGGCGTTCGGGCCGTTCGCGGCCGACGGACTTTTCGCCGGCGGCGATTACGTCCGCTACGACGGTATTCTGGCCATGTACCATGATCAGGGGCTGGCGCCGTTCAAGAGCCTTTCGCCCGACGGGGTCAATTTCACGGCCGGACTGCCGGTCGTCCGCACGTCGCCCGATCATGGCACGGCATTCGATATAGCCGGTCAGGACAAAGCCGACCCGCAGTCGATGCGCAATGCCGTTTACGCGGCCTGCGACATCGTGGAGCACCGCTGCCGGTGGGCCCAGTGGACGGCCGACCCCCTGCCGCATGCCGAGCGCGAACGCACGCGCCGCGACATGTCGGTGCGGGAACTGCCCCAAACCGACAAGGAAGATTGAAAATCGGGGAACGAAGGCGGATTCCGGCTCGTATCTATGGAACTGCATGAGATGCCCCAATAACTTAATGGAATAAACAATGGTGAAAATCACTTTTCCCGATGGCTCGGTCAAAGAGTACGCCAAAGGGACGACTGCTTACCAAGTTGCGGAGAGTATCAGCCCTCGTTTAGCTGCCGACGCTCTGGCCGCTTCGGTAAACGGCGCGACGGTCGACATGTCGCGTCCGATCGAGGAGGATGCCTCGGTCAAATTTTTCAAATGGGAGGACGACGAGGGCAAACATGCTTTTTGGCACACGTCGTCGCACTTGTTGGCGGAGGCGCTCGAAGCGCTCTATCCGGGCATCAAGTTCGGCATCGGGCCGGCCATCGAAAACGGTTTTTATTACGACGTCGATTCGCCGGTGGCCATTACGGAGGCCGACCTGCCGACTATCGAACAGAAAATGACGGAGCTCGCCCGCAACAAGGAGGAACTCGTGCGCCGCGAGGTGCCGAAGTCCGAAGCGTTGAAGACCTTTACCGCGAAAGGCGACCAATATAAGGTGGAACTGATTTCCGACCTCGAAGACGGGACGATTTCGTTCTACACGAACGGTGCTTTCACCGACCTCTGTCGGGGCCCGCACATCCCCAATACGGGTTACATCAAGGCTATCAAGTTGACCTCCGTGGCCGGTGCCTACTGGCGCGGCGACGAGCACAACAAGATGCTGACCCGCATCTACGGCATCGCGTTCCCCAAGAAGTCGATGCTCGACGAGTATCTGGCTATGATGGAGGAGGCCAAGAAACGCGACCACCGCAAATTAGGAAAAGACCTCGAATTGTTCACTTTCTCGCAGCGCGTGGGTCAGGGTCTGCCGTTGTGGCTGCCCAAAGGTGCCGCCCTGCGCGACCGCCTCGAACAGTTCCTGCGCAATGTGCAGAAACAGTACGGCTACCAGCAGGTCATCACGCCGCACATCGGTAACAAAGAGCTGTACGTGACGTCGGGCCACTATGCCAAATACGGCAAGGATTCGTTCCAGCCTATTCATACGCCCATAGAAGGCGAGGAGTATTTATTAAAACCGATGAACTGCCCGCATCACTGCGAGATTTATCGGTCGAAGCCCCGCTCGTACAAGGAGTTGCCCGTGCGTCTGGCCGAGTTCGGTACGGTTTACCGCTACGAGCAGTCGGGCGAGTTGCACGGGTTGACCCGTGTGCGCGGTTTCACGCAGGACGATGCGCACCTGTTCGTGCGTCCCGACCAGTTGCTCGAAGAGTTCGAGCGCGTCATCGACATCGTGCTTTATATCTTCCGCACGCTCAAATTCGACAGCTATACGGCACAGATTTCGCTGCGCGACCCCAACAACCGCGAGAAGTACATCGGCTCGGACGAGAACTGGGAGAAAGCCGAATCGGCTATCATGCAGGCCGCCAAGGAAAAGGGGCTCAACACCATCGTCGAATACGGCGAAGCGGCGTTCTATGGCCCGAAGCTGGACTTCATGGTCAAGGACGCTATCGGCCGCAAGTGGCAGTTGGGCACGATTCAGGTCGACTACAACCTGCCCGAACGTTTCGACCTGACCTACAAGGGTGCCGACGACAAACTGCACCGGCCTATCATGATTCACCGTGCGCCGTTCGGTTCGATGGAGCGTTTCGTGGCCGTGCTGTTGGAGCACACGGGCGGTAAATTCCCGTTGTGGCTGTCGCCCGACCAAGTGGTCGTGCTGCCCATTTCGGAGAAGTACAACGACTACGCCGAAAAGGTCGTGAAGTATCTCAACGACCACGATGTCCGTGCGCAAATCGACGACCGCAACGAGAAAATCGGCCGCAAGATTCGCGACAACGAGCTGAAACGCACGCCGTTCCTGCTCATCGTCGGCGAGAAAGAGGAGGCCGACGGACTGGTGTCGGTACGTGCACAGGGCGAGGGCGACAAGGGTCAGATGACGCTCGATGCGTTCCGCGAACTGATTGCCGGATTGGTCAAGCAAGAGACCGAAGCCAATAAACTGAATATCAACCAATAAATTTACCATTATCGCAACACCGAAACCATTCCCGCCGCGACCGTTCAGTCCCGGGAATAACCGGCCGAAACCGGCCGTCGGAAGAGATCCCCGTTTCGGACGCCGTCCGCCCGAAAAAGAGTATCCTCATCGCATCAACGAGCAGATTACGGCTCCCGAGGTGCGCGTGGTGGGGGATAACGTCGAACAGCCGCAGGTCATGCCGATTCGCGATGCGCTTCGGCTCGCCGACGAACTCGAACTCGACCTGATCGAGATTTCGCCCAAGGCGGAACCGCCCGTATGCCGCATCGCGGACTACCAGAAGTTCCTCTACCAGCAGCGCAAGAAGGCGAAAGAGATCAAGGCGAACCAGACGAAAGTGGTCATCAAGGAGATTCGGTTCGGCCCGCAGACCGACGACCACGACTACAACTTCAAGTTGAAGCACGCGCAGAATTTCCTGAAAGAGGGGGCCAAAGTGAAGGCGTATGTCTTCTTCCGAGGCCGTTCGATCGTCTTCAAGGAGCAGGGCGAAATCCTGCTGTTGCGCTTCGCCACCGATTTGGAGGAGGTCGCCAAGGTCGAGATGATGCCGAAACTCGACGGCAAGAAGATGAACATGATGTTGGCTCCCAAAGCCAAGAAATAGGGTGTTCGGAGGGGCAGGCCCGTCTTCGCGGGCATGCGTTTCCGGCAGACGATGAAAAAAGCGATTGCAGTGTGCTCTGCAATCGCTTTTTTGCGTCCGGCGTGCGGGGACGTCGGGCAGGTGGGGCGCCGTCCGTCGGTGCGGGTGGCCCGTCGTCCGTTATAGGTCCTCATCGGCTGTCGGCCGGTGGGCGAACGTCGCGCCGGTCAGTTCGCAAAGGTCAGCCCGTCGGCATTGGCGTCGATGCGAATGGGTTTCGTGCGGTCGACCTCGCCGGCCAAGATGCGTTTCGACAGTTCGTTGACTATCGTGCGCTGAATCGTCCGCTTCACGGGCCGTGCGCCGTAGAGCGGGTCGAATCCGGCGGCGGCCACCCAGTCGCGGGCCGCCGGTGTGTATTCGAGCCGGATGCCGTTCTCCGACAGCAGCTTCGTGACGAATCCTAATTGCAGGTCGACGATTCGGCCGATTTCTGCGCGGGTCAGCGGCTCGAACAGCACGATTTCGTCGATGCGGTTCAGAAACTCCGGTTTGAGCTGTTGTTTCAGCAGGTCGACCACTTCGTCGCGCGTGCGCTCGATGACCTCCGGCGAAACCGCATTGCCGTCGAACGAGGCCAGCCGCTCCTGTATCAACTGTGAACCCATGTTCGAGGTCATGATGATAATCGTGTTGCGGAAATCGACCGTGCGGCCCTTGTTGTCGGTCAGCCGCCCGTCGTCCAGCACTTGCAGCAGGATGTTGAACACATCGGGGTGCGCTTTCTCGATTTCGTCCAGCAGCACCACCGAGTAGGGCTTGCGCCGCACGGCTTCGGTCAGTTGGCCGCCCTCGTCGTAGCCGACGTATCCCGGAGGCGCGCCGACCAGTCGCGACACGCTGTGGCGTTCTTGGTATTCGCTCATGTCGATGCGCGTCATCATCGAGTCGTCGTTGAACAGAAACTCCGCCAGTGCTTTGGCCAGCTCGGTCTTGCCGACGCCCGTCGTGCCCAAGAAGATGAACGAACCGATCGGTTTGCGCGGGTCGTTGAGCCCGGCCCGCGACCGGCGCACGGCATCCGAAATGGCGGCGATAGCCTGCTCCTGCCCGACGACCCGCCGGTGCAGTTCGTCCTCCATGTGCAGGAGTTTTTCGCGCTCCGAAGCCAGCATCCGCGTGACGGGAATACCTGTCCAGCGGGCCACTACTTCGGCGACGTCCTGCGCGTCGACCTCCTCCTTAATCATCGAATCGCCTGCGGCCGCCAGTTTGTACTCTTCCTGCAAGGCCGCTATCTGTTGTTCGGCCTCTCGGATGCGGCCGTAGCGGATTTCGGCCACCCGTTCGTAGTCGCCCTGCCGCTCGGCCTGCTGCGCTTCGACTTTGAGTTGTTCGATGCGGTCTTTGTTCGTTTGGATTTTTTTCAGCAGGTCGCGCTGCCCCTGCCACTTGGCCCGCATGGCCGAATCTTTGGCTTTCAGTTCGTCGATTTCGCGCGAAAGCTGGTCGATGCGTGCTGCGTCGTTTTCGCGGCGAATGGCCTCGCGTTCGATTTCCAGCTGGCGCACGCGGCGGTCGAGCGTGTCGATTTCCTCGGGCACGGAGTTCATCTCCAACCGCAGCCGCGAAGCTGCTTCGTCGATGAGGTCGATGGCCTTGTCGGGCAGGAACCGCGAGGTGATGTAGCGCGTCGACAGTTCGACCGCCGCGACGATAGCCTCGTCCTTGATGCGCACTTGGTGGTGGTTTTCGTAGCGCTCTTTCAGTCCGCGCAGAATCGACACGGCATCTTCCTGCGTCGGTTCGTCGACCGTCACTTTCTGAAAACGGCGTTCCAGCGCCTTGTCCTGCTCGAAGTATTTTTGAAATTCGTCGAGCGTCGTGGCGCCTATCGTGCGCAGTTCGCCGCGAGCCAGCGCCGGTTTCAGGATGTTGGCGGCGTCCATTGCGCCCGACGATTTGCCCGCGCCGACCAGCGTGTGGATTTCGTCGATGAACAGCAGGATTTCGCCGTCGCTGGCGATGACCTCCTGCACGACCCCTTTCAGTCGCTCCTCGAACTCGCCCTGATACTTCGCGCCGGCAATCAGCGCCCCCATGTCGAGCGAGTAGATGATTTTCGATTTCAGATTCTCGGGCACGTCGCCGTCGACGATGCGGTGGGCGATGCCTTCGGCAATGGCGGTCTTGCCGACGCCCGCTTCGCCGACCAGTATCGGGTTGTTCTTCGTGCGGCGCGACAGGATTTGCAGTACACGGCGGATTTCTTCGTCGCGGCCGATGACGGGGTCGAGTTTGCCCGAACGGGCCATCTCATTGAGGTCGATAGCATATTTTCCCAATGAATCAAACTCTTTTTCGGCGGTCGGCGAGTCGACCGTAGCTCCTTTGCGGAAGGTGCGGATGGCTTCGACGAGCTCTTTTTCGGTCGCGCCGTGACGTTTGAGCAGGTCGGCGGCCTGACTGCGTTCGGCGACGAGCGCCAGCAGCAGGTGTTCGACCGAAGCGTATTTGTCGTTGAACGTCTTGGTGAAGTCGACGGCCCGCTGGACGACGCGCGAGCAATCCTGCGAGAGGAATTGTTCGCCCGCACCCTCCACGCGCGGCAGTGCGGCTGCGGCCTGTTGCACGTCGTTGCGCAGCGCACGGACGCTGACGCCGACCCGCCCCAGCAGAAACGCCGCGAGCGAATCCTCCTCGCGTACGAGCACGCTCAACAGATGCAGCGGTTCGACCGCCTGCTGTCCGTGTTCCTTCGCCAGCAAGAGCGCCGCTTGGAGTGCCTCTTGGGCTTTGACGGTAAGTGTGTTGATGTTCATATTGTGGCCTATTTTCGGTTTCGTTGCTGCCGGTTCTCCCGCAAAGCCCCTGCCATGCCGCATATTCGGACAAGCTGGCGGATTTTGGCAGACGCCGCATGCCAATCCGTGCCAAAAAGGCGGACAAGGGGCGACAGATTGGCAATGTGCGGGGCGCAGCCTGCGCCGCAGCATAATTCTGAATTGTGAATTATGAATTGTGAATTGCTTTTTGTACTTTTGCCCTGCTATGAGTGATTTCATCGTCAGTGCACGCAAATACCGTCCCGCGACCTTCGCTTCGGTCGTCGGGCAGCAGCATATCACCTCCACGCTCCGCAATGCCATCGAGCGCGGACAGCTGGCCCATGCCTACCTGTTCTGCGGCCCGCGCGGGGTGGGCAAGACCACCTGCGCCCGCATCTTCGCCAAAGCGATCAACTGCCTGAAACCCGACGGAGCCGAAGCGTGCAACGAGTGCGAATCGTGCCGTTCGTTCAATGAGGGGCGTTCGCTCAACATCCACGAACTGGATGCCGCGTCGAACAACTCGGTCGAGGACATCCGCACGCTCATCGAGCAGGTGCGCATCATTCCGCAGGTGGGACGTTATTCGGTCTTCATCATCGACGAGGTGCACATGCTCTCGGCGGCGGCGTTCAACGCTTTTCTCAAAACGCTGGAAGAACCGCCCGCCCATGCGATTTTCATCCTCGCTACGACCGAGAAACACAAAATCATTCCGACCATTCTGTCGCGGTGCCAGATTTACGATTTCAACCGTATCCGCGTCGAGGACGGGGTCGAGTACCTGAAATACATCGCTTCGCAGGAGGGCATCGCGGCCGACGAGGAGTCGCTCAACCTCATTGCGCAGAAAGCCGACGGCGGTATGCGCGATGCACTGTCGATGTTCGACAAGGCGGTGTCGTTCTGCGGCACGACGCTCGATTATCGCAACGTGGCCCGCACGCTCAACGTGCTGGATTACGATACCTATTTCCACGTTACCGAGCAGTTGCTTGCGGGCGACTATTCGGGCGTGCTCGTGGAGTTCGACGAGGTGTTGTCGAAAGGTTTTTCGGGGCAGACCTTCATGGCGGGTCTCAATCGACACATGCGCGACCTGCTGATGGCCAAGCGGCCCGAAACGCTGCGTCTCATCGAGATGACCGGCACGTTGCTCGAACGATACCGGACGCAGGCGGGCGCCTGCGAAGTCGAGTTTCTGTTCGGGGCCATCTCCGTGCTGACGGAACTCGACGGGAAAATCCGACAATCGTCCAACCAGCGGTTGTTGGTGGAACTGGGCCTGATGAAAATCGCCGGGCTCGGTCAAAAAAAAAATGAGTCGATAGTTGATGCGGAGGCTTATCCGCTTCCGTCTCTTTCTCCCCACGCGGAATCCGCCGTGCCGGACAGCCGTCCGGCGACAACGGCAGCAGCAACGGTTCCGGTTGCAGAACCGGCGCCCGTTTCGGTGCCTGCCGAGCCGACGCCTGCGACGGTCGAACCGGCCCCCGCTCCGGCTTCGGACAAAGCCGTGCCGGCGGTCGAGCCGTCTTCCGTCGAGCCTGCTCCTGCAACGCCGCAGCCTGCGGCTTCCGAACCCGCAGCAGCCTCGGTCGCTCCGGCTCCGACGGTCGAATCGCCTGCTCCTGTTGCTTCCCCTGCCCCCGTTGCACCGGCCAAACCGGCTCCTGCGGCGGCTTCGCGGCCCCGTTCGCTGATTTCGGGGACATCGCTGTCGGAGTTGCTCGCGACGGCGGAAACTCCGCATGCGGAGGGCGTATCGACGACCGACGCACCGTCCGAAAGCGCGGCGGAACCGGAAATCGACCCGGCCTGTGCGGCCAAACTGGAACAGGCGCGTCCGCAGTTGATGCAGTTAGTGCGCGAACGGCGTCCGCGTTTCGTGCAGGTGTTCGAGGAGATGCGGCTGCACGACAACGCGATAGCTATCAGCGTGCCGACGACCGAACTGCGCGACGAAATCCTGCGCATGCGGACGTCGATGCTGTCGCAATTCGCGAAGATAGCGGGCGTGAACGGGAAAATCGAACTCGAAATCACGGTCAACGAGCAGATTCGGGCGGCGCGCCCTATCAAGCTCGAAGACCGCGTGAAATACATCACGGAGAAGAATCCGCTGGTGAACGAGCTGCGCAAAGCGCTCGATTTGGAAGTAGAATAAAAAACAGAAAATACGATGAGTGCCAAGAATTTTATCGAAGAACTCGAATGGCGCGGGATGATTCACACCATCATGCCGGGCGCCGATGAACAACTCAAAAAAGGGATGACGACGGCCTATCTGGGTATTGACCCGACGGCCGATTCGCTGCATATCGGCCATTTGGTGGGCGTGATGATTCTCAAACACTTCCAGTTGTGCGGCCACCGTCCGTTGGCGTTGGTCGGCGGTGCGACGGGCATGATCGGCGACCCGTCGGGCAAGTCGCAGGAACGTAACCTGCTCGACGAAACGACCTTGCGGCACAATCAGGAGGCAATCAAACGCCAGCTGGCCAAACTGCTCGATTTCGATTCGGATGCGCCCAATGCCGCCGTGATGGTGAACAACTACGACTGGATGAAGGATTTTCGGTTCCTCGATTTCATCCGCGACATCGGCAAGCTCATCACCGTCAACTACATGATGGCCAAAGATTCGGTCAAAAAGCGTTTCAACGGCGAAGGCGACGGCATGTCGTTTACCGAGTTCACCTACCAGCTCGTGCAGGGCTACGACTTCCTGCACCTTTACGAGACGATGAACTGCCGCATCCAGCTCGGCGGCGCCGACCAGTGGGGCAACATCACCACCGGTACGGAGCTGATACGCCGCAAGTTGGGCGGCGAGGCCTATGCTATTACCTGCCCGCTCATCACCAAAGCCGACGGCACCAAGTTCGGCAAGACCGAGAGCGGCAACGTGTGGCTCGACCCGCGCTACACGTCGC
>CAMWYI010000017.1 GCA_947178455.1 uncultured Alistipes sp.
ATCTTTGTCTAAACAAACATTCACAACTTTTTAATAAAAACACGAACATGGCACACAAAATTACTGCCTCGTGCGTCGCTTGCGGCACCTGCATCGGCGAATGTCCGGTAGAGGCAATCTCGGCGGGCGACATCTACGTCATCGACCCCGACAAGTGCATCGACTGCGGCACGTGCGCAGGCGTTTGCCCGAGCGAAGCAATCGTCTCCGAGTAATCGCACGACGATACACCAAAGCGGCCCCTCCGATTCGGAATCGGAGGGGCCGCTTCGTTTGTACAAGGCCCTACGCCGCCTTAACGAGCGACCGGCCCAGCCACACGAGCAGTAGACCGAGCAGAAAACTCAACCCGACGTACAATCCGAAGTAAAGCCAATGTTTCTGCTGCAACAAGAGGAACATGTCGTCGGAAAAGGAGGAAAAAGTGGTGAATCCTCCGCAGAAGCCAGTGATGAGAAAGACGTTCATCGAGGGCGAAATCAAGTGGGTCTTCTCGGCCATACCGAAAAAGATGCCGATGATGAAGCTGCCCACGACGTTGACCGCAAACGTACCCCACGGAAAGGCCGAATTGCAGACGAAATGGGCGAATTTGCCCGTCAGAAAACGCAGGCAGGTGCCGATGAAGCCGCCCAAACCTGCCAAAAACATCGCTTTGAACATATCGTTTCGTATTGAAAATCGGAAGCACTGCAAGTTCCGTACAAATGTAATAAAAATCCCGCTGCGCATCTATCGCACGCCTTAATTAAAAACAGAGCAACGAGCGCGCTTCCGGCCATAAAAAGCGAACGGACGGGCCGCAGCCCTTAAAACCCGCTTTTTAAGCGGGCGGGGTGGCACACTCTTTGCCGCAGAGCGCTTCGCCGGGCTCGCAGTGTTTCGCGGAAGATCGAACAGCCATCGCCCGCAAACCGAAAAATTCTTATCACTATGCATTTGACACCGAAAGAGATCGACAAGCTGATGCTGCTTTCGCTCGGCTCGATTGCCGAACGGCGCATGAAAAAGGGGCTGAAACTCAACTACCCCGAAGCCGTTGCCTACATCACCTCGACGGCCCTCGAAGGAGCCCGCGAAGGCAAAACCGTCGAAACCGTCATGAAAGAGGCGGCGAGCGTGCTGACCAAAGACGACGTCATGGAAGGCGTCGCCGACATGATCGGCCTGTTGCAGGTCGAAGCCGTCTTTACGGACGGCACCCGACTGGTCAGCATCCACCAGCCCATCAAATAACCGACACAATTCATTTTCGACTATGGAAACGAACAATCACAACACTGCGAACAACGCTTCGCAGCCGACAAGCCTCTATCCGAATCAGCCCGGGTTCCGGCCCGACAAACCCGTCGCCGTAGGCGGCGTGCTGCTGCATTCGGGTCCTATCGCCTACAACGAAGGGCGCAAAACCGTCAAACTCACCGTGCGCAATACGGGCGACCGCCCCATTCAGGTCGGGTCGCATTTCCACTTCTTCGAGGTGAACCGCTATTTGGAGTTCGACCGCGAGGCTGCGTTCGGCTGCCACTTGAACATTCCGGCGACCACCGCCGTGCGGTTCGAGCCCGGCGACCAGAAAGAGGTCGAACTCGTCGCCTATTCGGGCAAACGGCGCATCATCGGGTTCAACGGGCTGGTCATGGGCTATGCAGGCGATGAGGAGGGCCCCTCCTACTATCCGGCCCGCACGCAGGCGATGCAGAACATGCACATGAGCGGTTTCAAGACCACCGGCGGCAAGACCCCGAAAGAGGGCACGGCAAGCGAACCGAAACAGCAACCGAAAACCGCTCCGGCCGCGCACTCCGCAACGAACAATTCCACGAACACGCATAAACACTAAAACGATGGCAACCGTATCACGTCAAGAATACAACAACCTGTTCGGCCCGACCAAAGGAGACAAAATCCGGCTGGGCGACACCAATCTGTACATCGAAATCGAAAAAGACCTCCGCGAATACGGCGACGAGGTGGTGTACGGCGGCGGCAAGACCCTGCGCGACGGCATGGGACTGGCCAACACGATGACCTCCAAAGAGGGTTCGCTCGATTTGGTCATCACCAACGTCACGGTGCTCGACCCTGTCGTCGGCGTGGTCAAGGCCGACGTCGGCATCAAGGACGGCAAAATCGCCGGACTGGGCAAATCGGGCAATCCGAACACCATGAAGGGCGTCGACCCCAATCTGGTCACGAGCGCAGGAACCGATGCCATTTCGGGCGAGCACCTGATTCTGACGGCGGCCGGTATCGACGGCCACGTCCACCTCATCTCGCCGCAGCAGGCCTATGCCAGCCTGAGCAACGGCATTACGACCATCATCGGCGGCGGCATCGGCCCCACCGACGGCACGAACGGCACGACCATTACGTCAGGTCGCTGGAACATCGAAAAGATGCTCCAATCCATCGAAGCGCTGCCCGTCAACGTGGGCATGTGCGGCAAGGGCAACTGCTCGGTCGAACAGCCTATCGAAGAGCAAATCGAAGCGGGTGCGTGCGGCTTGAAAGTCCACGAGGACTGGGGCTCCACACCGGCCGCGATTCGTGCGGCGTTGAGCGTCGCCGACCGCTACGACGTACAGGTCGCCATTCACACCGACACCCTCAACGAGGGCGGATACGTCGAAGACACCATTGCGGCGATGGACGGCCGTACGATTCATACCTACCACACCGAGGGTGCGGGCGGCGGACACGCCCCCGACCTGCTGAAAGTGGCCTCGATGCCCTATGTGCTGCCGTCGTCGACCAACCCCACGCTGCCGTTCGGCATCAACTCGCAGGCCGAGCTGTTCGACATGATTATGGTATGCCACAACCTCAATCCGAAAATTCCGTCGGACGTGTCGTTCGCCGAAAGCCGCGTGCGTCCCGAAACGCAGGCCGCCGAGAACGTACTGCACGACTTGGGCGTGCTGTCTATGGTATCGTCGGACTCGCAGGCCATGGGCCGCATCGGCGAATCGTTCATGCGCACGATTCAAATGGCCTCGTTCATGAAAGACGCCGTCGGCAAACTCGACGGCGATGCCGACGGCAACGACAACTTCCGCGTGCTGCGCTATCTGGCCAAAATCACGATCAATCCGGCCATTACGTTCGGTATGTCGGACTACATTGGCTCGGTCGAAAAGGGCAAAATGGCCGACTTGGTGCTGTGGGAGCCGCAATTCTTCGGCACCAAACCCAAAATGGTCATCAAGGGCGGTCTCATCAGCTGGTCGAACATGGGCGACCCCAACGCCTCGCTCCCCACGCCGCAGCCGTGCTACTACCGGCCGATGTTCGGAGCCTTCGGCAAAGCGCTGCCGCAAACCTGCATCTCGTTCGTTTCCGAAGCAGCGTGCAGCAGCGGCATCCGCGAACGGCTGGGATTGGAACGTCTCGTGAAGCCCGTGCGCCGCACGCGCCAGCTCACCAAACGCGACATGGTGCGCAACGGCTGCACGCCGCATATCGACGTCGACCCCGAAACGTTCGACGTCATGGTCAACGGCGTGAAAGCCTATGTCAAACCGGCCGAAAAATTCCCGTTGAGCCAGCTCTACTGGTTCTGCTAACAGCTTATCGTCGTTGCGAGCCTGCCGGTGCAGGCCCGCAACGACCCGTTTTACCCATCGAAGAACAAGCCATGCAAATCTATTCGGAAATCATCGGCAATCTCCGCGACCCGCAATGGGCCGACCGGTCGAAGAGCGACCGCGTGGAGTACATCGAACTCGACCAATGGACCGCCCAAAAGAGCCGTTTCGTCGTGCAGAGCGACGCGGGCGACGAATATGCCGTCGCACTCAAACGCCACACGCAGCTGGTCGACGGCGATATTCTGGCTTACGACGCCCTGAACCGCCGCATCGTGGCGTTCCGCATCCGGCTCAACGACGTGCTCGTGGCCGACCTCGCGGGACTGGCCGGAGCACCCGCCGACGAACTGCTGCACACGGCGGTCGAA
Organism: uncultured Alistipes sp.; assembly: GCA_947178455.1. Lineage (GTDB taxonomy): Bacteria > Bacteroidota > Bacteroidia > Bacteroidales > Rikenellaceae > Alistipes. The sequence goes on from CAMWYI010000017.1 coordinate 3,959, forward strand.
CTGGGCCACGCTATCGGCAACCAGCACTGGCCCGCTGTGGTCAAAGGGACGAAAGTCTACGTTCCGCTGACGGTCGACCGCAAGGTGATGGCCAGCGTCATGCAGACCCACCGGTTGGAAGGGGTAACCTGCACGTTCCAGCCCGGAGCGGAGGTCATCCCCTACCTCGCGCCCCACGAAATCCGCCGCTTGTTCGGCGGCACCGACCCGGGATGCGCCGAACATGCGCATCACCACCACCCCGAACCGATAGCGCAATGAACGATCCGACCCTGATGCTGCGGATGTTGCAGTTCGCCGATTCAGCCTTTCCTATCGGAAGTTTCGCTTTTTCCGACGGGCTGGAAGCCGCCGTTGCCGAAGGGCTCGTTCGCGACGCCGCGACACTGGCCTGCTACACCGACGAAATCGTCCGCCGCACGGCCACGACCGATGCGGTAGCGGCCCTCCACGCCGCTTCGGCCTGCCGGTGCAACGACTATCCGGCCGTCTGCAAGGCCGACGGTGCCCTGCTGCGCACGAAACTCAACGACGAAGCCCGCACGATGCAACGACGCACGGGCCGCAAGCTGACCGAACTGGCCGTCGCGCTGTTCGACAACCCGCTGCTGCAACGCTGGCACGCCGACGTCAAGGCCGAACGAACACCCGGATGCTGTCCGGTAGCGCAAGGCGTGTTGTTCGCCGTGTGCGGACTTTCGGACGACGCGCTGTTCGCCACGCTGATTTACGGCGCAGCGAATCGGGTGCTGAATGCCGCACTGCGCTGCGTACGGGTATCGCACATCGACACCCAACGGATTCTGACGGAGCTCGCGACCGGCATCGCGGCGCTCTACGACGAAGCATCCGACATGGAACTGGACGAAATGCACGCCTTTTCGCCCCAGCTCGACCTGCTGGCCGCCCTGCACGAAAAAGGCACGGGACGGATGTTTATGAACTGACCGCGGGCCGGAGACTGCGGACGGCACGCCCCGTTAAGAACGGGGATTTAAGCGCAACGGACACTCCCCATGCTTCGCAACGTTTCTGCGCCTTTCGACAGGGCGTGCCTCCGCTGACGGAGGCTTCGGCCCGCGCGGCTCGCAGAGCCGCAAACGGTTTATAAACAAGTGTCGGGAGCGACCACAACCGCCAAAAGAATAATAACTTTTAATCGCGCTAATAAATATGGCACAAACCTGTCGCATCGGAATCGGAGGACCCGTCGGTTCCGGTAAAACGGCCTTGATCGAGGCCGTCACGCCCCGCCTGCTGGAAATGGGCTACAAAGTACTGGTCATCACCAACGACGTGGTGACTACCGAAGACGCCAAACACGTCCGCAAGATGTTGAAAGGCATTCTGGTCGAAGAACGCATCATCGGCGTCGAAACGGGCGCATGCCCCCATACGGCCGTCCGCGAAGACCCGTCGATGAACCTCGCCGCCGTCGAAGAGATGGAGGCCCGTTTTCCCGACGGCGACATCGTGCTCATCGAGTCGGGCGGCGACAACCTCACGCTCACGTTCAGCCCCGCGCTGGTCGATTTCTTCATCTACGTCATCGACGTGGCGGCGGGCGACAAAATCCCGCGCAAGGACGGGCCGGGTATTTCGCAGTCGGACATCCTCGTCATCAACAAAACCGACTTGGCGCCTTACGTCCACGCCGATTTGGAAGTCATGCGACGGGATTCGGCCGCGATGCGCCCTTCTGGAAAACCGTTCGTCTTCACCAACTGCATGACCGGCGAGGGCATCGACGAGCTGGTCGGATTGATTCGCCGCATGGCCCTCTTCGACCTCGACCGCACGCTGCAAAACGAAACCGCTATCGCCGAACCATGACGCCGACCGCTTGTGCCAAAGAGATGCAGCCCTTCGCGGGTGCGCTGCACACTGCTCCCGACGGCAAACGGGGCTATCTGTACATGGGGTTCGAGTTGGACCGCGACGGGAAATCCATTCTGCGCGAACTGGAACGCCGCACGCCCATCATCGTGCAGCAGGAGCTCTATTTCGACGAGGCGATGCCCGAAATGCCGTGCGTCTACATTCTTTCGTCGGGCGGGCCCAACGTCGACGGCGACCGCTACGAGCAGCATTTCGTCGTCCGGCGCGATGCCTTCGCCCACGTGTCGACCGGCGCAGCGACCAAACTGGCCGAAATGCGCCGCAACTATTCGGGCATGGTGCAACGTTTCGACTTGGAAGCCGGAGCCTACCTCGAATACCTGCCCGAACCGGTCATCCCCTGCCGGCACACCCGCTACCACGTCGATACGGCCATCCGCATCGACCCGACGGCAACGCTGTGCTATGCCGAAATCTATTCGAGCGGCCGCCGCTACTTCGGCGAGGGCGAACGCTTCCGTTACGATATTCTGTCGGTCGCGACGCACGCCGCACGCCCCGACGGAACCCCGCTTTTTCGAGAAAAATTCATCGTCCGGCCCGAGCGCCATTCGCCCGAACGGCTCGGTGCGATGAACGGCTACGACCTATTCGCGAACGCTGTCGTGCTGACGCCGCCCGACCACGCCGAGTGCATCTACGGACGGACGGAGGCCTTCATCGACCGCGAAAGGCGTTTGGCCGCGGGCATCACGCGGCTGCCGAACGACTGCGGGCTGATTTACAAGGTGCTGGGCAACGATACGGGTGCCGTGAAACGGCTCGTCCGCGAATTTTGCAGCACCGTGCGCCAATGCGTCAAAGGGAAACCGCTGCCGGAAGAGTTCCCATGGCGATAACACCGAAAAATTCAAAAACATAAAAAACAATGGAACAAAACGCAACGGGGCAAACGGAAGCCCCCAAAAACAACTTCGTATTTCCGAAAACGCTGCTGCGAGGCGCAGGACAGGTCATGTTCCAAAACAGCGCATGGACGGGACTATTCTTTCTGATCGGCATCTTTTGGGGCGGCTACCACGAAGGGCTGGGGCTCGTCGGCTGGGGTGCGCTGCTGGGATTGGTCGTGTCGACCGTCACGGGCTATGTGCTCGGACTGCCCGACGACGACGGAGCGCACGGGCTGTGGGGCTTCAACGGCATACTGGTCGGCTGCGCTTTCCCGACCTTTTTGGGCAACACGCTCTGGATGTGGCTCGCGCTGGTGCTCTGCGCCGCACTGACGACGTGGGTGCGCACGGGATTCAATAACATCATGGCGCCTTGGAAAGTCAATTCGTTCACCTTTCCGTTCGTCTTCTGCACGTGGATTTTCCTGCTCGCGGCCCGCGCCATGCACGGCATGCCGCCCGCACACCTCTCGGAACCGACGCTTCCGGCGGCATTCGCCACGGCAGGCCATTTCGGATTCGGCGACTGGGTGGTCTGGTGGCTCAAAGGCATCGCACAGGTCTTCCTCGTCGATTCGTGGATTACGGGCATCTTTTTCCTCGTCGGACTGGCCGTCAGCAATCTGTGGGCTGCGGTGTGGGCCGCTATCGGTTCGGCCGTCGCGCTGTGCGTCGCACTGATTTTCGGGGTTTCGGGCGCCGAAGTGTCGCAGGGGCTTTACGGATTCAGTGCCGTACTGACCGCCATTGCGCTGGCGACGGTATTCTACAAACCGCATATCCGTTCGGCCGTTTGGGCCCTGCTCGGCATCTGCGTGACGCTTTTCGTGCAGGCTGGCATGAACATCCTGCTGGCACCGCTCGGCATCCCCACGCTGACGGGCCCGTTCTGCGTCGCCACGTGGCTGTTCCTGCTGCCGCTGCTCCGATTCGATAAGGCCGCAGCGGTCGACCATACCGACTGGCATCACCGCCGCTGACCATGCACCTGTCCGATGCCCTGATTTCGCCGGAGGTGGCCGCCACGGCAGGAGCCGCGTCGCTCCTGCTGCTCGGCGCCGCCGTGCGGAAAGTTCGCCGCCGCACACGCGACGATGAACGGCTCGTTCCGCTTATGGGCGTCACGGGGGCATTCGTCTTCGCCGCCCAGCTCATCAACTTCGCCATTCCGGGCACGGGGTCGAGCGGCCACCTCATCGGCGGCATCCTGCTCGCGGCGCTGCTGGGCCCTTGGGCGGGACTCGTGACGCTCGCTTCGGTGCTGATACTCCAATGCCTGCTCTTTGCCGACGGAGGCGTGCTGGCGTTGGGGTGCAACCTCCTCAACATGGCCGTGCTGTCGTGTTTAGTCGCCTATCCGCTCGTCTACCGGCCCATTGCCGGACGCACGTCCTCGCCACGACGCATCGCGCTCGCCGCGATGGCTTCGGGCATTGTCGCGCTCGAACTCGGCGCGCTGGCCGTCGTCCTCGAAACCGAAGCGTCGGGCATCACCGCCCTGCCGGCGGGTCGTTTCATGCTGTTGATGCTGCCGATTCACCTTCTCATCGGCATCGGCGAGGGATTGGGCACCGCCGCCGTGCTTTGCGCCGTCCGGCAGTACCGCCCCGAGCTATTGCAGCCCGACCGGCAGCGCACCGACCGGCGGCGCTACCTCCGTACCCTCGCGATTTTCGCGGGCGGCGCGCTGCTGCTCGGAGGGACGTTCTCGTGGCTCGCCTCCGCTGCCCCCGACGGCCTCGAATGGTCGGTCGAACGCACGGCCGGAACCGCCGAACCGGCGACGCCCGCCGATACGCCGCATCGCACGGCCGATGCCCTGCAACGCCGAACCGCCCTGCTGCCCGATTACGATACGTCGTTCGCCGGACTGGTCGGCACGGGCATGTTGTTGCTGCTGGTTTTCGCGGCGGCCCGTCTGCTCAGACCGGCCGTACGCAAAGCACCCCTCCCGCCCCCCGCCGACCGACCATGCGCGCACGACTGACACAAGCCCTCTATCGCTTGGACGAACTCGAACGCGCCGACCGATGCGCGACCCCGCTGCACCGGCTCGACGGACGCGCCAAATTGACGGTAACGGCGGTTTATTTGGTCGTCATGCTTTCGGTTCCGCTCACGCGGCTCTCCGAACTGCTGCTGTTCGCCCTCTATCCGGTCGTGACGGCAGCCGTCGGCGGATTCCGCTATGGCGCGCTGTTGCGCCAATCGCTCGTCGTCGTGCCGTTCGTGGCATTCGTCGGGCTGTTCAACCTCTTTCAGGCCCGCGAACCGCTTTTCTACATCGGACCGATGCCCGTGAGCGTCGGCTGGACGATGTTCGTGTCGCTGCTGCTGCGCGGCCTGCTCTCGGTACAAGCGCTGTTGCTGCTGGTACGGACGACGGGCTATTACCGCATCTGCCGCAGCCTGCAACAAGTAGGCGTGCCCGAACTCTTCACGACGCAACTGCTGTTCGTCCACCGCTACTTGTGCGTGCTGCTGCGCGAAAGCCTCGCCCTCGCAATGGCCCGCGACGCCCGCAGCTTCGGCCGCCGCAACTACCCGCTGCGCACTTGGGGTACGCTGATTTGCCAACTGCTGCTGCGCACGTTCGACCGTGCCGCCCGCATCGGGCAGGCGATGGCCGCACGCGGATTCACGGGACGCATTCCCGAATTGCCGGGCACGCGCACCGCATGGCGCACCGCCGACACGCTCTATGCGGCGGGGTGGAGCCTGCTGCTCGTCGGGCTGCGGTTCGTCGGGCCGGAACGGATTTTTCACCTGCCGACGCCATGAGCCACCACTACCTGCGATTCGAACGAGTCAGTTACCGCTATCCCGACGCGCACGAAGCCCTGCACGACATCTCGTTCGAGCTGCGGCACGGCGAAAAAGCGGCGGTCGTCGGGGTCAACGGAGCGGGCAAATCGACCCTGCTGCTGCACACCGACGGACTGCTGCTGCCGACATCGGGCCGCATCGTCGTGGGAGGCGTGCCGATTACGAAGCGCACGCTGCCGCTCATCCGCCGCACGGTGGGCTACGTCTTCCAACAACCCGACGACCAGCTGTTCATGCCGACCGTCGGCGAAGACGTCGCATTCGGGCCCGCCAACATGGGGCTGGACGAAGCCGAAATCGACCGACGGGTCGTCGAAGCGCTGACGGCCGTCGGCGCCGAATCGCTACGCGACCGTTCGCCCGCCCACCTATCGGGAGGACAAAAAAAGAGGGTCGCCATTGCGACGGTATTGGCAATGGGACCCTCTGTATTGGTTATGGATGAGCCGACGGCGGCGCTCGACCCGCAAGCGCGGCGGCAACTAATCGACCTGATTCGCGGATTCTCGCACACGACGCTGATTGCGACGCACGACATGGCGCTGGTGCGGGAGCTGTGCACCCGTGTGCTCGTTCTGCATCGGGGCATGCTCGCGGCGGACGGCCCCGCCGACGAAATCCTATCGAATCACGCGCGGCTCGCAGCCTGCGGGCTGGAATGATTTATCGCAGCTGTCCGTTGTAGGAGACAGTCGCCTGTCCGTTGGTGTAGACCACTTCCACCGTAGTGCTGGGATAGTACGCATGGTCGTAATCGAAGATGCCGGTCAGCGAACATTTTTCGGTACCGGAATTCACCCGCATGCTGCCGTTCTGCTGTTTGTAACGAAGATTCTCGGCCTCATACCTCACATCGGTGGCCTTACCCTCCGTATTGAGCGACGAGAAAGAACGGCCTGCCAAATAACCGTTGAGTTTGTAATCGGCATTGTCGACGTGACAATCCGAGTAGGCCAACGAAGGATTGGTCGCCGTGAACGTGAAACGGCCGGAGCAATTCGACGTCAGATTTCCCCCCCCCGCATAGCGAATCCGCGAATACACCACCTCGATTTCATACGCGCTGCCCTCGCGATAGATGCGGACGGGCACCTCCTCGTATTCGTAGGCCAATGTCCCGCGAAAATAGATCTTGAATCCCGTCGCCGAAATCTCCCATGCGTTGTCGGCATCCGTAGCGGAGAGCAGTCTTCCGCCGGTCTCGACCACAATCGCCCCGTCGTAGGACTCGTTGGTGTATCCGTGCTTATACTCGATGCGATACTGCGTACCCTCTTCGGTGATGGACGTATCGTTCGAGAAGAGCTGCTCTTTCAACGAAATCATCTGGTCGTGTCCTTCGACAGGCAGATACATATTCTCTCCATTGCTCAAACCCAGCTTGTCCGCTTCGGCGAGTAGCATCGCCAACCGAATACCGGCATCGGCCGGAATCAATGCCAAATTTTTCTGCAACGAGGCCACATTGTAAATGTTGTAACCGGGCTGCATGGGATCCGGCGTCGAATCGCCGTCCAAACAAGCCGTCAAGGACAACGGCAATACCAGCAGCAGCGCAATCAATCCTTTTTTCATCATTATTCTATCGTTTTTGGTTGTATCTGTGGTCATAACGGACGACGTGTCTGTATTAGTACGTCCATCCGCGTTCAAAAATAGGAAAAATTTTTGCAATTCCGACGGAAATGGCATACCTTTATATGCGTGAAACGCATCAATCTTTCGATTCTCATGTCGCTTTTCTCCTTTTTCGGACACAGCCACACCGCCGTACCCGCCTATCCGACCGATACGGTCGTCGCGCGCGACGGCAGGGAGCTGACGCTCACCTTTTTCAAGCACGCTTCGTTCTCTATCACGGCGGGCGAGGGGCAGGTCATCTACATCGACCCCGTGCACACCTATGCCGACTATGCGCGGCTGCCGAAAGCCGACCTCGTGCTGGTGACCCATTCGCACCACGACCATCTGGACAAAAAAGCGATAGAGCTGCTCTCCACGCGCACCACCGACATCATCTGCGACCGCACGTCGGCCGAATCGACCGATGCCAACTGCCACCTGATGCGTCCGGGAAGCGTCATCGCCCCGCGCGACTGGGTGAAAATCGAAGCTGTTGCAGCCTATAACACGACGTCAGGGCACCTGCAATTCCACCCCAAAGAGCGCGAGGATTGCGGCTATGTGCTGACTATCGGCGGCACGCGCATCTACGTGGCGGGCGACACCGAACCGACGCCCGAAATGTGCGCCCTGCGCAACATCGACATCGCATTTCTGCCGGTCAACCAACCCTACACCATGACCATCGAACAGGCCGTGCAGGCGGTGAAAGCAATCCGTCCGAAAGTCTTTTATCCCTACCACACGGGCGAAGTAGAGCAGCCGACCGACCTCGAAGCGCTGGCGGAAGCGCTCGAAGGCGTGACGGAAGTACGCGTAAGACCGATGGAATAGCTACTCGACGTAGAGCACCAGCCCTTTGAGGTATTCGCCCTCGGGGTGGTAGATGTCAATCGGGTGGTCGGCGGGCTGGGTCAGCTGGTGCAGGATGCGCACCTTGCGACCGGCAATCGCCGCCGCCGAAAAGACCGTCGTGCGGAACAGCTCTTTGGAAACAGCCTGCGAACAAGAGAACGTGAAGAGAATACCCCCTGCGCGAATCTGCGACAGCGCACGGGCATTCAGCCGTTTGTAGCCCTGCATGGCATTGCCCAGCACTTTGTGGTGTTTGGCGAACGCCGGCGGGTCGAGAATAATCAAATCGTATCGGTCGCCGATATTCCGCAGGTACTCTACGGCATCGGCCGCCACTTCGCTGTGCACGGCACGGTCGCCGAAGTTGAGCCGGATATTCTCCGAAGCCAGCGCGACGGCGCGTTCCGACGAATCGACCGAGCAAACCTCTTTGGCTCCGCCCGAAAGCGCATAGACCGAGAAACCGCCCGTGTAACAGAACGTATTGAGCACCGTGCGGCCCTGCGCATAGCGTTTTACTAATTCGCGGTTCTCGCGCTGGTCGAGGAAAAAGCCCGTCTTTTGGCCCTGCTCCCAGTTGACCAAGAATTTCTGTCCGTGCTCCGACACGACCTGCGGCACGGCCTCCGAAGCACCCCACAGATAGCCGTCGATAGCGCCCAAGTCGGCTTTGAAAGGCAATGTCTGCGACGATTTGTCGTAAATGGCCGTAATGCGTTCGGCGTAGACGGCCCGAATCGCGGCGGCAATCTCCATGCGCGCGCGGTACATGCCCACCGAATGGCACTGCACGACGGCCGTACGTCCGTAAATGTCGATGACCAAGCCGGGCAGGGCATCGCCCTCGCCGTGTACCAGCCGGTAGCAATCGGTTTCGGTGCAGTCGGCCAGTCCCAGCGTGCGGCGCACGTCGTAAGCGACGGCGATACGGCGGTTCCACCACGATTGGTCGATAGGCTCTTGCTCGAACGACAGCACGCGCACGGCGATAGAACCGATTTGGTAATGTCCCTGCGCGATGAACGCGCCCGAACGGTCGCACACCTCGACCAACGCCCCCTCCGCGATTTCGGCTTCGTCTTCGGCCTCGATGTAGTCGATTGCGCCCGAGAAAACCCAAGGATGCCGGCGCAGGAGCGACTCCTCCTTGCCACGTTTGAGGATGATGCGAGGTGTCATATCGTTCACGATTAAAATTCAGCATTTTGCTTGCACCGCAGCAGCCGGTCGTAAATCCGTTCGCAGACCCACGCATCGGTCGCCGCATAGAGTTGTTGTTTGGGCGTGAGCTTCTGCGCCTCCCAGTTGCTCAACCGCTGGGCTTTCGATACGCGCTGCCCCAGCACGATAGCCGAGAGTTTGCGCACGCTCTTCTCCTCGATGCCCCACTCCGGCGCGAGCTGCTGCAAATCGACGAACCCGCGTTCGCGGAAATGGCGCAACTCGTGCAACGCATGCAAATCGCCCGCAATGGCCGCCCCCACTTTGGTCACTTTCGCGTCCTCCAACAGGGCGAGAATGGGCCGCGCCAGCGGAATGCGATTCAGCCGGAACAGATAGGCCGTCTCGCGCGTCGAAAGCTGCAACAACGCCACGCGATGCACCACACCGGCCCGGAACGACGGACGGGTCTCGGTATCGAAGCCGATGACTCCGGCCTGCCGCAACTCGTCGCACGCACGGTCGATCGCCCGCACGGTGTCGACCACGCGGATGCGTCCCGGAAACTCGATGACGGGAAGTCCGGCGGTCTCTTCATCGGTGATTTTGGCTGCAAAAGCGATTTCCATCCCCATGCGATTTTCGCACAAAATTACGATTTTTTTTCGCTCGCGGGGTCAGCCGCCGATTTTTTTCGCCGTGCCGTCGGGCTGCATGCAGACGGTGCCCTCCTCGATGAGTTCGCGCAGCAATTCGGCGCTTCGTTCGGGCGGGCACGACAATCCGGCACAGAGCGTGCGCGGGTCGGTCGGCCCGTCGTCGAGCCGACGCAACAACTCGCTGCGCCAGTCGGGCTCGGCAGCCGATTCGCTTTTCTCCCTGCGGCGACGGGCCAGACAGACGTCGCAGATGCCGCACGGCTCGGCGTCGGTTCCGCCGAAATAACCGTCCAGCACGACGCTCCGGCACCGGTCGTCGTGCTGTGCATAGGCGAGCATGTGCTCGAACCGCTCGCGCGTGAGCTCCAACCGCCGCGCATAGGTTTCGGGGGCGATGTAGAGGTCGGCACGCGGCAGCCGCTCCTCGTCGAAATAGAGCATCGGGGCCCGATTGGAGGGGATGTACCGGATGACGCGCAACTGCCACAGACGTTTCAGCAGTTCTTTGACGCGCTCGACCGTATAACCGCTCCACGTGGCCAGTTCGTTCTCGTCGATAGGCCGGAAGTCGGAGAAGACGCCCGGATAGAGCCGCAAAAGTACCTTGATGAACTGGTCGAGCTCGTCGCGCTGGACGCGCAGTTTGTAGAGGTCGTCGCGGCTGACGCAGAACATCACCCGCGCGGGATTGTCCTGCACGTCGGTGAGCGTAAGATAACCGTTCTGCTGCAACAGTTTCAGCGCGCTCTGCACGGTACCGGCATAGAGGTGTTCGCGGGCGCAGAAATCGTAGATGTTGAACAGCATCGACGCCCCCGCCCCGTCGCCGATGCCCACCTGCAAGTAGGAACAGACCCGTTCGTAAATATCCTTGACCTGCTCCAACGGCGGGAACTCCTGCCTGAAATTGCGCTCGATACGGTCGGCGTCGTCCGAAGCGACCAGCAGCAGCGCATAGGCCCGCCGACCGTCGCGTCCGGCACGGCCCGCCTCCTGATAGTAGCTTTCGAGCGAATCGCACAGCGAGTAATGCACCACGAACCGCACGTCGGCTTTGTCGATGCCCATGCCGAAAGCATTGGTCGCCACCATCACGCGCACCTTGCCCTGCAACCACTCGTCCTGCCGCAGCGAACGCTCGGCATGGCCCAGCCCGCCGTGATAGGCCGACGCTGCGATGCCCGCATCGCGCAACTCGCCGGCCAGCTGCTCGGTGCCCTCGCGCGTGCGCATGTAGACGATGCCGGAGCCTGCGACGTTCTGCAACAGACGCATCAGCTGTTCGGTCTTGTCGTCGGTGTGCCGCACGCTGTACGAGAGATTGGGGCGTCGGAAATCGCCGCGCACGACGTGCGGTTCGGCGAATTTCAGGTGGTGCATGATGTCGTCGGCCACGCGCTGCGTCGCCGAAGCGGTGAGCGCGAGCACGGGCACACCGGGCAATTTCTCGCGCAGTTCGGCGATGCGCAGGTACGACGGGCGGAAGTCGTAACCCCACTGCGAAATGCAATGAGCCTCGTCGACGGCAATCAGTGCGACGTTCATCCGCACGACCCGCAGGCGGAATGCTTCGGAGGCGAGGCGTTCGGGCGCCACATAGAGAAACTTCGTGTCGCCGTAAACGCAGTTGTCGAGGGCGATGTCCAACTGGCGCGGCGAAAGCCCCGAATGCACGGCGACGGCCGGAATGCGCATCCGCCGAAGCCGGTCGATCTGATCCTTCATCAAGGCGATGAGGGGCGTGACGACGATGCACAGACCCTCGCGGGCCAGCGTCGGCACCTGATAGGTCAACGACTTGCCGCCGCCCGTAGGCATCAGCGCCAGCATATCGCGGCCGTCGAGCACGTCGCGGATAATCCGCTCCTGCACGGAACGGAACTCCGAGTACCCCCAATACCGGCGGAGAATGGCGTGGATGTCGCACGGCTCTTGCATCGCATGCAAAAATACAACGCCGAATCCAAAATTCATAATCCGTGCGCCCCGACGACCGGCACGACGATGAAACGAATTGCAAATTTTTAGCTATCTTTGTAAACTTCATTACGACGAATATGCCCGCTCCGTTAGCCGAACGCCTGCGTCCCGAAACCATCGACGGATACATCGGACAGACCCATTTGGTCGGCCCGCAAGGGGTGTTTTCCAAATTTTTGGAGACGGGAAACGTACCGTCGTTCATCTTGTGGGGCCCGCCCGGAGTGGGCAAAACCACGCTGGCCAAAATCGTCGCCAAGCAGCTCGAACGTCCGCTCTACACGCTGTCGGCCGTGACGTCGGGCGTCAAGGAGGTGCGCGAAGTCATCGAAACGGCAAAAAAACAACGTTTTTTCGACGCGCGGCCGCCCTTTCTGTTCATCGACGAAATCCACCGGTTCAACAAGTCGCAGCAGGATTCGCTGCTGGGCGCCGTCGAACAGGGCATCGTGACGCTCATCGGCGCCACGACCGAAAACCCGTCGTTCGAGGTCATTTCGCCGCTGTTGAGCCGCTGTCAGGTCTACATTCTCCGGCCGATGGACGATGCCGAGCTGCAAACCCTGCTCGACCGTGCCCTTGCGACGGACACCACGCTGAAAGCGCGCGAAATCGAAGTACGGGAGACCGCCGCGCTGTTCAGGCTGTCGGGCGGCGATGCACGCAAGCTACTGAACATCTTGGACATCGTGGTCGGCGCGACGGAGGGCAAAGTCGTCATCACCGACCAATATGTAACCGACTGCCTGCAAGAAAACATCGCCCTCTACGACAAGAACGGCGAACAACACTACGACGTCATCTCGGCCTTCATCAAATCGGTGCGGGGCAGCGACCCCAATGCGGCGATTTACTACTTGGCCCGCATGCTGGCGGGCGGCGAGGAGCCGCGTTTCATCGCCCGACGGCTGGTGATTCTGGCTTCGGAGGACATCGGGCTGGCCAATCCCAACGCCCTGCTGTTGGCCAACGCCTGTTTCGACACGGTGCACAAAATCGGCATGCCCGAAGCGCGCATCACGCTGGCCGAGACGACTATCTATCTGGCGACTTCGGCCAAAAGCAACTCGGCCTACATGGCTATCGACAAGGCGCTGGCACAAGTCGAATACGACACGACGAACCGCCCTGTGCCGCTGCATCTGCGCAACGCGCCGACCAAACTGATGAAGAACACGGGCTACGGCAAGGGCTACAAATACGCACACGATTACGAGGGCCATTTCGCCGATTTGGAGTTTCTGCCGGAGAGCCTCGCGGGCACCAAGTTCTACGAACCCGACGAGCAGAACCCCACCGAAGCGAAAATCGCCGAACGCATCCGCACGCTGTGGAAAGACAAATACCGCTAACGACCCAAAACCATGAAAAAACGCCTCCTCTTTTTGCTCGCCGCGACGCTGTTCGCTATCGGCACGGTCTCCGCACAAGGAAAAAACGATTACGACACCCAAGACCGAGGGTGGTGGCTCGGCGGACAAGTCGGCTATTGGTACGACGGAGATAGCCATTCGTTCGCCATTGCGCCCGAATTCGGCTATGATTTCAACCGGCGCTGGACGATAGGCGTTTCGGTAGGTTATCTGCGCATCGCGGACGATTCGGCATTCGAGTTCGCCCCCTATGCGCGGCGGAACTTCTACCTCACGGACAATTTTTCGCTGTTCGTCGACGGCGGATTCGGCGTAGTCGGCGGCGATGCCGATGGACTCAAAATAGGATTCCAACCGGGGTTCGCCGTAAAAATCAACCGCCATATCCGGTTCTTGACCCACATCGGATTCGTGGGGCTCCGCAGCGATTTGTACAACAACGGGCTGGGCGACGGCGTGGGATTCACGTTGTCGGCCTCCGACCTGAAATTCGGATTCTACTACACGTTCTGACCCCACCGCTGTCCATGAAACGCATCGGCATCATTTCGGATACGCACGGCACGTTCGACGAAACGCTGCGGCTGTTTCTGCGCGACGTGGACGAAATCTGGCATGCGGGCGACATCGGCTCGATGGAGCTGGCCGACGAAATCGCGGCCTACAAGCCTCTGCGAGCCGTTGCGGGCAACATCGACGGCGGTCTGACGCGGCGGGTCTATCCGCTGTTCCAGTGCTTCGAGTGCGAGGGCGTGCGGGTGCTGATGACCCACATCGGCGGCTATCCGCGCCGCTACGACCCGCGTGCCGTAGAGCGCATCCAAAGCCTGCGGCCGCGTCTGTTCGTATCGGGCCATTCGCATATCCTGCGCGTGATGAACGACCCCGTCTACCGGCTACTGCACGTCAATCCGGGCGCGGCCGGCGAGTACGGATTCCACAAGGTGCGCACCGCCGTCCGGTTCGTCGTCGACGGCACCGACATGCGCGACATGGAGGTCGGCGAATGGCCGCGCAAAGGTTGATTCGGCGGGCACAACGAGCAATTAAGATGATAACCTGTTGCATATTCGATTTGGACGGCGTGCTGGTCGACACGGCGCGGTTCCACTATCGGGCGTGGGCCGACATGGCGCACGAACTCGGATTCGAGTTCACGCCCGAGCAGGGCGAGGCGACCAAAGGCGTGAGCCGCATGGCGTCGCTCGACATCGTGCTGCGCGCGGGCGGCATGGAAAACCGCTTCACGCAGGAGGAGAAAGAGCGGCTAGCGACCGAGAAAAACGCGCGTTACCTTGCCTACGTCGCGACCATGACGCCCGACGATGTGCTACCGGGCGTGCGCGATTTTTTGGCCGACCTCAAACGGCACGGCGTCAAGACGGCACTCGGCTCGGCGTCGAAAAATGCCGGCACGATTCTCGACCGCTGCGCCCTTCGCGACGCGTTCGATGCGATTGTCGACGGCACGCTCATTTCGCGGGCCAAGCCCGACCCCGAAGTTTTCTTAAAAGGGGCGGAATTGCTCTCGACCTCACCGAAGGTGTGCGTCGTCTTCGAGGATGCGGCGGCCGGTATCGAAGCGGCAACGCGGGCGGGCATGCGCTCGGTGGGGGTCGGCGACGGCCAATCGCTCGCGCGGGCGACGATGAATATCACGACTTTTGAAAATTTCACCTACGAAACGCTATGCAAAACGATAGACTGAATCTGGGCGTCGACCCGTGGCTGCTGACCGAGACGGAGTTCGACCCGGCGCGCGTCAAGTCGGCCGAATCGCTCTTCGCGTTGGGCAACGGCGTGATGGGCGGGCGTGCCAACTTCGAGGAGCGTTATTCGGG
>CAMWYI010000018.1 GCA_947178455.1 uncultured Alistipes sp.
CTTCTTGGGAGCCGGAGCAGCCTTCGGAGCCGTCGTTTCGGCCTCGACTACCGTTGCATCTTCCACAGCGTCCGTCGTTGCTTTCTTGCTGCGCGAACGGCGCGTCTTGGGTTTCGCTTCGGTCGCAGCTGCCGGTGCAATGCCCAACGTATAAGCCTCGTTGAAGTCGACGAACTCGATGATGCACATGTCGGCACCGTCACCGAGACGGAAACCCGTTTTCAGAATGCGGGTATAACCGCCCGGACGCTCGGCAATCTTCGGAGCGATGGTGCGGAACAACTCCGCAACGGCTTCTTTCTGTTTGAGATAGGAGAAAACTACACGGCGCGAGTGGGTCGTGTCCTCTTTCGATTTGGTTACCAGAGGCTCGACGAACTGCTGTACCGCTTTGGCTTTCGCCACCGTCGTCTCGATGCGTTTGTGCAGAATCAGCGACGACGCCATGTTCGACAACATCGCCTTGCGGTGGCCCGCCTGACGGCCGAGATGGTTGAAATTCTTATTGTGTCTCATAGGAAAATTTAATCTTTGTCAAGTTTGTAGATCGATACGTCCATACCGAATTTCAGATTCAGCGAGGTCAGCAACTCGTCGAGTTCCGTCAGCGACTTCTTGCCGAAGTTGCGGAATTTGAGCAGGTCGCTGCGGTTCAGCTTCACGAGGTCGCCCACCGTATCGACATCGGCAGCTTTCAGACAGTTCAGGGCGCGGACGCTCAAATCCTGATCCGAAAGTTTCGTCTTCAACAGCTGGCGCATGTGCAGTACATCCTCGTCGAACTCTTCGGCACCGGTCGTATCCTCCATATTGACGGTGATTTTCTCGTCGGAGAAGAGCATGAAGTGCTGAATCAGAATCTTCGCAGCCTCTTTCAGCGCATCTTTCGGATGAATCGAGCCGTCGGTCGTAATCTCCAAGTTCAGTTTCTCGTAGTCCGTACGCTGTTCGACACGGTAATCCTCGCGCGTGTATTTCACGTTCTTGATAGGCGTGAAAATCGAGTCGATGGGCAGCGTTCCGAAATCGCAATCGGCCGGTTTGTTCTCCTCGGCGGGCACGTAACCGCGACCCTTGCCGATGGTCAGCACCAGTTGCATCTTGGTGTTGGGAGCCAAGTGGCAGATTACCAAATCGGGATTCAGCACCTTGAACGCCGACAGGTAGTTCGAGATGTAACCGGCGGTCAGTTCCGTGACACCGGCCACATTGACGGAAACCTTTTCGTAGTCCTGATTTTCGACCGTGCGAATCAGACGAACCTGCTTGAGATTGAGGATGATGTGCAACATATCCTCCATCACGCCGGGAACGGCTGCGAACTCGTGGTCCGCACCGGCCACTTTGACCGTCGTGATGGCGTAGCCTTCGAGCGACGAAAGCAGCACACGGCGCAAAGCGTTGCCGACCGTCATCGCAAAGCCGGGTTCCAACGGACGGAACTCGAATTTGCCGAACGACGACGTGGACTCGAGCATAATCACCTTTTCAGGTTTCTGGAATGCTAAAATTGCCATAATGCGTGAAAGGATTATTGATTACTACTTCGAGTACAACTCGACGATAAGCTGTTCCTTGATATTTTCGGGAATCTCCTCGCGTTCGGGTTTTTGGAGGAATTTGCCGCTCATCGTAGCGTTGTCCCATTCGAGCCAAGCATAACGGCTGCGGCCGCTGGCCAGCGATTCGGCAATCACTTCCAAACTCTTCGATTTTTCGCGAACCGATACCACGTCGCCCGCACGCAGCGAGTACGACGGAATGTTCACGACCGAACCGTTCACGCAGATGTGACGGTGCGAAACCAGCTGACGGGCAGCGGCGCGCGTCGGAGCGATGCCCAGACGATATACGACGTTGTCCAAGCGGCATTCCAGCAATTTCAGCAGGTTTTCGCCCGTGATACCGCCCATGCGGGCAGCCTGTTCGTAGGTGCGCGAGAACTGACGTTCCAACAGACCGTAAGTATATTTGGCCTTCTGTTTTTCGCTCAACTGCGTACCGTACTCCGACACTTTCTTGCGTTTGCGGGCCAGACCGTGCTGTCCGGGGGGAACGTTGCGTTTTTCAAGCACCTTATCCGCGCCGTAAATAGCTTCGCCGAATCTGCGGGCGATTTTCGATTTAGGTCCTATGTATTTTCCCATTTTTCTTAATTTTTTGTTAAATTTCTACAATACGCTGGGGGACGGTCGGCTTCGTATCCGCGCGGAACGGGAAAAACCCTCCCGCATCGAGGCAACGAGGCCGTCCGGCCGCCGAAGGTTTAGACGCGACGGCGATTGGGAGCGCGGCAGCCGTTGTGCGGCAGCGGCGTGACGTCGATAATCTCCATCACCTCGATACCGGCGCCATGAATCGTGCGCACGGCCGATTCGCGACCGGCACCCGGGCCCTTGACATAGACTTTCACCTTGCGCAGACCCATGTCGTAAGCGACCTTCGCGCAATCCGCCGAAGCGGTCTGGGCGGCATACGGAGTATTCTTTTTGGAACCACGGAAGCCCATCTTGCCGGCCGACGACCAACTGATGACGTCGCCCACCTCGTTGGTGATGGTGACGATGACGTTGTTGAAGGTGGAGTGTACGTAGGCATTGCCCAGCGCACCGACCTTAACGACCTTTTTCTTGACTGTACCAGTTTTCTTTGCCATAATTCTAAAAGATTACTTCGTTGCCTTTTTCTTGTTAGCGACCGTCTTTTTGCGGCCCTTGCGGGTACGGGCGTTGTTCTTGGTCGACTGACCGCGAACCGGAAGTCCCAGACGGTGACGGATGCCGCGATAGCAACCGATGTCCATCAGTCGTTTGATGTTCAGCTGGACGAGCGAACGGCATTCGCCTTCGACCTTGATGCCCAGATCGGCGATCGTCGAACGGATGGCGCCGACTTGGGCGTCCGTCCAGTCCTCCACTTTGAGGTCGTAGCTGATGCCAGCCTTGTCGAGAATCATGCGGGCCGTCGAGCGACCGATACCGTAGATATAGGTCAAGCCGATTTCGCCCCGTTTGTTTTTAGGTAAATCTACACCGACTATACGTGCCATAAAAAATTCTTTTCGTTAATTAACCGTTTGGTAATGAGGTGAAATTCTATCCCTGTCGCATTTTGAACTTGGGATTCTTCTTGCAAATCACGTAAAGTTTGCCCTTACGCTTCACGATTTTGCAATCCTCGCTGCGCTTCTTGATAGATGCTTTTACTTTCATGGTTTTTCAAGCGTTTTCATTATTTGTACCTGAAAGAGATGCGACCCTTCGTCAAATCGTAGGGAGTCATCTCCACCTTCACTTTGTCCCCGGGCAGGATTTTGATGTAGTGCATGCGCATCTTGCCGGAGATGTGGGCGGTGAGCACGTGGCCATTGTCCAATTCGACGCGGAACATCGCATTGGAGAGGGCCTCGATAATCGTCCCGTCCCGTTCGATAGCTGCTTGTTTTGCCATAGAGTACTTATTAAATTGCTTCACTTTTCTTTTCGCGGTCGGTGTGCCTTGCGGGTTATCCGATCGCCTCTTCGATTAACCGAAAGTCCGTCAGTACATCGGGCCCGTTCTTGCGGATGGCCACCGCGAACTCGAAATGAGCCGCCGGCTTGCGGTCGCGTGTGCGTACCGTCCATCCATCGCGCTCGAAAACGACCGACTTGTTTCCCATCGTAATCATCGGTTCGATGCAGATGACCATGCCCTCTTTCAAGAGCGGGCCTCTGCCTCGTGCGCCGTAGTTCGGCACGCCCGGGTCTTCGTGCATCTTGCGACCCAGTCCGTGACCCTCCAACTCGCGCACCACGCCGTAGCCGAAACTTTCGGCATAAGCTTGTACGGCCGCCGAAATATCGCCCACGCGATTTCCGGCTTTGGCCTGTTCCGTACCTTTATAAAGAGCCTCTTTGGTGACTTCCAGCAGTTTCCGTACTTCCTCGGGAACTGCTCCAACGGCGAACGTATAAGCCGAATCACCAACAAACCCCTTCATAAACGTACCGCAATCGACCGATACGATGTCGCCCTCTCGGAGGACGGTTTTAGGGGAAGGTATCCCGTGCACCACCTGTTCGTTGACCGAGATGCACAACGATGCGGGGTATCCCTCGTAACCGAGAAAAGCGGGCACGGCGCCGTGAGCGCGGATAAAATCTTCGCCGATTTTATCCAGTTCGGCCGTCGTCACGCCGGGTCGGATGTGGCGGCCCACTTCGGCCAACGTCTCCGATACCAGTCGGTTGTTCTCGCGAAGCAACTCGATTTCCTCGTCCGTTTTCAGGTAAATCATCGTTTTCTCTTTCTCTTCGTTCTCTCACACATGCGCGTTTCGCTTTCGCCGCACGCGCTCTTGCTCTCTATGCTCTCGCTCCTTCCCTATTCAGCCTCTCTTAATAAAACAAGCCGCTTCCGACTAATGGCGTCCCTGAATACGGCCCGTCTTCATCAGACCGTCGTAGTGACGCATCAGCAGGTAGCTTTCTATCT
This sequence comes from uncultured Alistipes sp., assembly GCA_947178455.1. Classification (GTDB taxonomy): domain Bacteria; phylum Bacteroidota; class Bacteroidia; order Bacteroidales; family Rikenellaceae; genus Alistipes. The sequence continues at coordinate 4,477 of CAMWYI010000018.1, forward strand.
GTTTGAGAGTGTCGAGCACCACGCCGACCATAATCAGCAGCGACGTACCGCCGTAGAAGTAGGCGAACGCCTGCTGAATGCCCAAGAACTTCATCGCCAGCGCCGGCAGAATGGCCACGATAGCAAGGAAGAACGAGCCCGGAAGCGTAATGCGCGTCATGATGGTGTCGATGTAGTTCACGGTCTGCTTACCCGGTTTCACTCCCGGGATGAAGCCGCCGTTTCGCTTCATGTCATCGGCCATCATTTGAGGATTGATGATAATCGCCGTGTAGAAGTAGGTGAAGGCGATTACCAGCACTGCGAGCACGAGATTGTACCAGAAACCCGTCACGTTGCTGAACGTAGCAGCCGTAGCGGAGAAGAGCGCGGGGATGAACATCAGCGCCTGCGCGAAGATGATGGGCATCACGTTGGCCGCATTCATCTTGAGCGGGATATACTGACGCACACCGCCGTACTGCTTGTTGCCGACAATCCGTTTCGCATACTGCACAGGCACCTTGCGGACGGCCTGCACGAGGGCGATCGTCGCCATGAAGACGAGGAACAGCAACACGATTTCGAAAATCAGCATAATCAGGTTGCCCGAAGCGGTCTGCAAACGCGCGTTGACTTCGGCCAACAGCGCATGCGGCAGACGAGCCACGATACCGATCATGATAATCAGCGAAATACCGTTGCCGATACCTTTGTCGGTGATTTTCTCGCCGAGCCACATGATGAACATGGTGCCTGCGATGAGAATCACCGTCATCATGCAGACGGTGCCGAAAGAGTTGCCGTAAACGAATGCTCCGGGCGCCTGATGATACAGGTTGGCGATGTAGGCGGGCCCTTGCAGTACGAGCACGCCGATCGTCAGGAAACGCGTCCATTGATTCATTTTGCGGCGGCCGCTCTCACCCTCCTTCTGCATTTTCTGGAAATACGGAATCATCATGCCCATGAGCTGGATGACGATCGAGGCGGTGATATACGGCATCACTCCGAGCGCGAAGATGGCAGCATTGCCGAATGCGCCGCCGGAAAATACGTTCAACAGTCCCAACAGACCGTTTTCTTCCAGCTGGCTGGCATACTGCGACCCTTCGCCGAGCGCGTTGGGGTCGATGCCCGGAATGACCACGAAACTGCCCAAACGGTAGATGAGCAGCAATCCGATGGTGTACAACACACGCTTGCGGAGCTCCTCGATCTTATAGATGTTTTTGAGCGTTTCGACGATTTTTTTGTTGGTCGCCAAAAGAGCGATGACCGCTAAAAAGACGAGACCGACAATCAAATACTGATTCATAATTTTCGAGTTCTAATATAGCATCACAGTTTTTCGACGCTGCCTCCGGCGGCCGTAATGGCGGCTTCGGCGCTCTTCGAGAATGCGTGGGCCTTCACGGTCAGCGCTTTCGTCACGGAGCCGTTGCCCAAAATTTTCACCTTGTCGTTCGACGAGATGAATCCGGCGGCGATGAGCGTCTCGACGGTGATTTCCGCGAGTTTTTTCTTGGCTGCCAGCTCTTCGAGCGTTGCGAGGTTGATAGCCTTGAACTCGACGCGTTTGATATTCGTGAAGCCGAACTTCGGCAGACGACGCTGCAACGGCATCTGACCGCCCTCGAAGCCTAACTTGCGCGAATAGCCCGAACGCGACTGCGCACCCTTGTGACCGCGCGTAGCCGTACCGCCGTGCCCCGAACCGGCACCGCGACCGATACGTTTGTCGTGATGCGTTGCACCCTTTGCGGGTTTGAGATTATTGAGTTCCATGTTCTATACGTCTTGATTGAAGGTTGGACTTATTTGACCTCCTCGACTTTCACGAGGTGCTTTACACGCGCGAGCATACCCTTGATGATGACCGAGTCATCGTGCTCGACACTCGCATTGATTCGCTTCAGACCGAGCGCATCGAGGTTGCGGCACTGACGCGCCGTGGCACCGATGCGGCTTTTGATCTGGGTGATTTTCAATCTTGCCATTTCGTTTCAGAGATTAACCGTTAAACACCTTGTCCATCGAGATACCGCGCAGACGGGCGACGCTCGCAGCATCGCGCAGTTCGCACAGCGCGCCGATGGTAGCCTTGACCAAGTTGTGGGGGTTCGACGAGCCTTTGCTCTTCGCCAGCACGTTTTTCACGCCCACCGACTCCAGCACGGCACGCATGGCACCGCCGGCGATGATACCCGTACCGGGGGCTGCCGGACGAATCATCACGACCGAACCGCCGTAGCGAAGTTCCTGCTTGTGCGGAATGGTACCGTTGATGACCGGAATTTTGATGAGGTTCTTTTTGGCATCTTCGACGCCTTTGGCGATAGCGGCCTGTACTTCCGAGGCCTTGCCCAAACCGTAGCCCACCACGCCGTCCTCGTTGCCTACGACGACGATGGCCGAGAAACTGAACGTGCGACCGCCCTTCGTTACTTTCGTAACACGCTGAATGCTCACGAGCCGGTCTTTCAGCTCAAGGTCGCTGGTGCGTACTTTCTTGATATTGGTATTCGTTGCCATTTTCGTTAGAATTTAAGTCCGCCTTCGCGTGCTGCTTCGGCCAGCTGTTTTACTCTTCCGTGATACAGGTAACCGTTGCGGTCGAACGCTACGGTCTGGATGCCTTTGGCGGCAGCACGTTCGGCAGCCAGTTTGCCGACCAGCGCAGCGACTTCGCACTTGGTTTTGCCGGCGGCGGCTTCGGCCACCTCCTTGTCGAGCGACGAAGCCGTAGCCAGCGTCGCGCCTGCCAAGTCGTCGATGAACTGCACGTAAATCTGCTTGTTGCTGCGGAAAATCGTCATACGGGGCTGTTCGGGCGTACCGTTCACGATTTTGCGGATACGCATCTTGATGCGTTCTCTTCTTTCTATCTTGCTCAGTGACATAACTATCGGACTATTTACTATTTAGCACCTGCTGATTTGCCCGCCTTGCGACGCAGTTGTTCGCCGACGAACTTGATACCCTTGCCCTTGTACGGCTCCGGCTTGCGCAACGAACGGAGCTTGGCGGCGACTTGGCCGACCAGCTGTTTGTCGCACGATTTGAGCGTCACGACGGGGTTGCCCTTCTTCTCGGTAACGGCCGTAGCGGTTACTTCGGGCGGAAGCATCACATGCGTATCATGCGAATAGCCGAGGCTCATTTCGAGGATATTGCCTTTGACTTCGGCCTTGAAGCCGACGCCGACCAACTCCTGCTGGATTTCGTATCCTTTCGATACGCCGATGACCATGTTGTTGATCAAGGCGCGGTAGAGCCCGTGCATCGAGCGATGACGCGGCTGGTTGGTGGGGCGCGTCACGATGACGGCGGGAATTTCCTTGCCCGTGTGAGCGTCTTTATGCGTGCCGACCTCTACCTTGATATCCGAATCTACTTTCTGATTCAGCGTCCCGAGTGGCCCTTTCACGCTTACCACGTTGTCGGCCGATACCGTGACGGTAACGCCGGCGGGCAAGTTTACAGGTAATTTACCAATTCTTGACATATTTATTAAGTTGTTTAGTTGCTAATTGCGGTTGTTGCGGAAGTAACATTTACTATATTCGTTGCGATTGCGCCGAAATCGGAGTACCGAAATCAATTTCGCACCGTACCGAAACCTTGCAGATGCACCGCCGATACCGTTTTCTAATAAACGTAGCACAATACTTCGCCGCCGACATTCTCTTTGCGAGCCTGCGCATCGGTCATGATGCCTTTCGACGTCGAAACAATGGCGACACCCAGTCCGTTGAGCACGCGGGGCATGTCGGAAACCGACGCATACCGGCGCAGACCCGGACGGCTGACACGCTTCAAGTTCTTGATAGCGTTGCACTTCGTGGCAGCATCCCACTTCAAGGCGATTTTGATGACAGGGTGGCCCTTTTCATCGGCGTCGAACTTGTAAGCGAGGATGTAACCCTGCTCGTAGAGAATCTTCGTGATCTCCTGTTTGATTTTGGAACCGGGAGCTTCAACCACCTTGTGGTTGGCTTTCACCGCGTTTCTAATTCTGGTCAGAAAGTCCGCAATAGGATCAGTCATAACTGTTAAGAATTAAAAAATTTTTATTAATAATTTAGTTATCGAGAAGTGGGAACTCATATTTCCCAACATCTTTCTGTTTTCGTTTCAGAGACCCGTTTCCGGCCTCGTCTCCGCACTTCCGCACCCGTTTCGGCACTTCGGCGGTTTCTCCGGCCCCGCGTTCATCGCTCCACGACGTCCCCGCGACCGCGCCTCCCGATGGAAAGCGGGCAAATATACATATTATTTCCCAACAAACCAAAGCGAAACGACCTCTTTCGTCGTTTTTCGCTTCGTTTCTCGGAAAAAATATCGGATTCCAAAAAAATGATGTCGAACTTTTCGAGCCGTCCCACATATCGGGAAGTTACCGCTTGCGGCGGCACTTTCCCCGATACTGCGACGTATCTACTGCGGGTTCGACACCCGTATCGAATCTTGCGGCTCGCGCCTACCAGCTCGCCTTCTTCACGCCCGGAATCAACCCTTTGGAGGCCATTTCGCGGAACTGGATACGGCTGATGCCGAACTGGCGGATGTACCCCTTCGGACGACCCGTGATTTTGCAGCGGTTGTGCTGGCGGATAGGATTGGAGTTGCGGGGCAACTTCGACAAGGCGATCCAAGCCTCTTCGCGATCCATTTCGCCGCTCTTCACTTTGGCTGCAATCTCTTCGCGTTTATGGGCATAGCGGTTGGCGAGTTTCAGACGCTTCACTTCGCGCGCCTTCATTGATTCTTTTGCCATAGCCTAATTCTTTTTAGCGTTTTTGAAAGGAAGGCCGAATTCGCGAAGCAGCGCGTGCGCCTCCTCGTCGGTCTTGGCCGAAGTCACGAACGTAACCTCCATGCCGAAAATCTTGGTGATTTTGTCGATGTCGATTTCCGGGAAGATGATTTGTTCGGTGATGCCGAGCGTGTAGTTGCCCTGTCCGTCGAACTTTTCGTTGATTCCCTTGAAGTCGCGGATTCGCGGCAGCGCTACGGCAATCAGACGCTCCAAGAACTCGTACATCTTGGCATCGCGCAGCGTCACGCGCACGCCGATAGGCATGCCCTTGCGCAGCTTGAAGTTCGAGATGTCCTTGCGTGAACGGGTCTGTACGGCTTTCTGTCCGGCGATTTGCGTCAGTTCGGCTTCGGCGACGTCGATGAGTTTCTTGTCGGCGACGGCCTGACCCATACCCTGATTGATGACGATTTTCTGAAGTTTGGGACACTGCATGATGCTCGTGTACCCAAACTCTTTCATAAGGGCAGGAACGATCTGCTCCTTATACTGTGTTTTGAGTGTAGGAACGTATGCCATTATTTGATCTCCTCCCCTGATTTTTTAGCGTAACGGACTAATTTACCCTTTTCACCGGCTTTGCGGCCCACTTTGGTAGGTTTGCCGCTCTTCGGGTCCAAGACGAGCATGTTCGAGATATGAATCGGAGCTTCTTTCTCGACGATGCCGCCCTGCGGGTTCTGTGCGTTGGGCTTGGTGGCCTTCTTCACGAGATTGACCCCCTCGACGATGGCGCGCTGCTTGGCGACTTCGACTTTCAGGACTTTGCCCTGTTTGCCTTTGTTGTCGCCGGCGATGACCTGCACCATATCCCCTTTCTTGATATGCAATTTCATAGACGATTGTTTTTTAATCCTTACAATACTTCGGGTGCGAGGGAGATGATCTTCATGTACTGGTCGCGCAGTTCGCGCGCCACGGGGCCGAAGATACGGGTACCGCGCATTTCACCCTGATTGTTCAGCAATACCACCGCGTTGTCGTCGAAACGGATGTACGAGCCGTTGGCGCGGCGGATTTCCTTCGTCGTGCGCACGACGACCGCTTTCGATACCGAGCCTTTCTTGACATCGCCCGACGGCGTCGCGCTCTTGACCGAAACGACGATTTTGTCGCCGATGGAGGCATAGCGGCGTTTCGTGCCGCCCAGCACCCGGATGCAAAGCACCTCCTTCGCACCGCTGTTGTCAGCTACTACGAGTCTGCTTTCCTGTTGTATCATGATTATTTAGCTCTTTCAATGATTTGTACTAACCGCCAGCGTTTCGTTTTGCTCAACGGGCGCGTTTCCATAATGCGTACGGTATCGCCCTCTTTGCACGTTTCGTCCAAAGATTCGGCTACGAACTTGGTCGTCTTGTTGACGAACTTGCCGTAGATCGGGTGCTTCACCTTGCGGGCCACTGCAACGACGATGGTTTTCTCCATTTTGTTGCTGACAACCACTCCGATACGCTCCTTTCTCAAATTTCTTTCCATAGTCGTTGTTGATTATTTGGCGTTTCTTTGACGCAGAATGGTCAGCATGCGAGCGATGTCTCTGCGGTTTTTCTTGATGACAGACGGATTTTCGACCGGCGAAACCGCGTGCTGCACTTTCAGCTTATTGAGCTGATCTTTTTCGGCAGCGATGCGTTCTTCGAGGTCTTTGGTCGCCATGTCCTTGATTTCTGCACTTTTCATCTTGCGGTGTCGTTAAATGGTGTTCTCGACGTAGTCGCGTCGTACGATAAACTTGGTGGTAATGGGCAGTTTCTGGGCACCCAGACGCAGCGCTTCCTGCGCTACTGCCAAAGGCACGCCCTCGGCCTCGAAGAGAATGCGGCCCGGCGTAACGGGAGCCACGAATCCTTCGGGATTACCCTTACCTTTACCCATTCGGACTTCGGCGGGTTTTTTCGTGATGGGTTTATCGGGAAATATGCGGATCCACAGCTGGCCTTCACGTTTCATGTAACGGGTGATGGCCTGACGTGCCGCCTCGATTTGACGGCCCGTGATCCACGTCGATTCGAGCGCCTTGATGGCGAACGATCCGAATGCAAGTTGATTACCTCTTTGAGCCAAACCCTTCATACGGCCCTTCTGCATTCTTCTGAATTTTGTCTTTTTCGGCTGTAACATGTTCGTTTTGCTTTAAGAAGTACGACTTACCGATTGTTGCGGCGGCGGCCACGACGGTCTCCGCGATCGCCGCGTCCTCCGCGACGTTCGCCGCGGTCGCTGCGTTCGCCTGCACCTGCCTGTGCGGCCGAGCCTGCGATTTCAAACAGGTCGCGTTTGCCATAGACCGTGCCGACGCAGATCCACACCTTCACGCCCAGAATACCCACTTTGGTGAGGGCTTCGGTGAGGCTGTAGTCGATGTCCGCACGGAACGTATGCAGCGGAATGCGACCCTCTTTGACCGTTTCGGTACGGGCCATTTCGGCGCCGCCGACACGACCGGCCACCTGAATTTTGATACCTTCGGCACCCATGCGCATCGTCGAAGCGACGGCGGTCTTCACCGCACGGCGGAACGACACGCGGCCTTCCAGCTGACGGGCGATGTTCTGACCCACGATGACGGCATCCACTTCGGGACGCTTCACCTCGAAGATGTTGATTTGGATCTCCTTGCCGGTGAGTTTCTTCAACTCCTCCTTCAATTTGTCGACCTCTTGGCCGCCTTTGCCGATGATGATACCCGGACGGGCGGTCGAAATCGTGACCGTAACGAGTTTCAGCGTGCGCTCGATGATGATTTTCGAGATGCTCGCCTTTTGCAGACGGACGTTCAGATATTTTCGGATTTTGGCGTCTTCCACCAGTTTGTCCGAAAAGTTCTTGCCGCCGAACCAGTTGGAGTCCCAACCGCGCGTGATACCGAGTCGATTTGCTATCGGATTAACTTTCTGTCCCATCTGCTTACTTATTTTCTACGGTTACCATTTTGTCCACGACGATCGTCACGTGGTTCGAGCGTTTGCGGATGCGGTGTGCGCGACCCTGCGGAGCGGCCTGAATGCGTTTCAGCATGCGGCCTCCGTCGACGAACACCTCTTTCACGCAAAGCGCGGTGCTGTCGAGGCTCACGCCCTCGTTCTTGGCTTCCCAGTTGGCGATGGCCGACTTGAGGAGCTTCTCCATGCGAATCGACGCCTCCTTCTTCGAGAAACGGAGGATGCCCAATGCCTTGTTGATTTCCACGCCGCGAATGATGTCGGCCACCAGACGCATCTTGCGGGGAGAGGTCGGGCAATCGCGCAGAACGGCGATCGCCTTCTGCTTCTTTTCAGCCTTTATTTTTTCGGCTCTATTTGCTTTTCTTGCACCCATTGTCTACCTATTTTTTCTTGTTACCTGCGTGGCCGCGGAAGTTGCGGGTAGGAGCGAACTCACCGAGTTTGTGCCCTACCATGTTCTCCGTGACGTAAACCGGAATGAACTTGTTTCCGTTGTGTACGGCGATGGTCTGTCCGACGAATTCGGGCGAGATCATGCTTGCGCGCGACCAAGTTTTGATGACCGATTTCTTATTGCCTTCGGCTTGGGCGGTAACTTTCGCTTCGAGCTTCGGGTCGATATACGGTCCTTTTTTCAATGAACGGCTCATTATGTACTCTTTTTAATTATTTTTTCTTACGGGAAATAATGAATTTCGAGGTCGTCTTCTTGGGGTTGCGCGTCTTGTAACCCTTAGCCAACAGACCCTTGCGCGAACGCGGGTGTCCACCCGAAGCACGGCCTTCGCCACCACCCATCGGGTGATCGACGGGGTTCATCACGACGCCTCGGTTGCGGGGACGGCGTCCCAGCCAACGTTCACGACCTGCTTTGCCCGAGCTTTCGAGGTTGTGGTCGATGTTCGACACGACCCCGACCGTCGCGCGGCAGGTTACGAGTACCATACGAGTCTCACCCGAAGGCAACTTGATGATGGCGAATTTGCCCTCGCGTGCCAGCAGTTGAGCATACGAACCGGCCGAACGGGCCATTGCGGCGCCCTGACCGGGGTAGAGTTCGATGTTGTGGATGACCGTACCGAGCGGAATATCGCTCAAAAAGAGCGTGTTGCCCACTTCGGGAGCAGCGCCCGCGCCGCTCATGACGGTTTGACCCACTTGCAGTCCGTTCGGTGCGAGGATGTAGCTCTTCACGCCGTCGGCATAGACCAGCAGTGCAATGCGTGCGGTACGATTGGGGTCGTACTCGATCGACTTAACGGTAGCGGCTACCCCGTCCTTCGCACGTTTGAAATCGACCAGACGATACATCTGCTTGTGGCCGCCGCCGATGTAGCGTACGGTCATTTTACCGCTGTTGTTGCGTCCGCCCGAACTCTTCTTGGGAGCGAGGAGCGATTTTTCCGGCGTGCTCTTCGTGATTTCGTCGAAAGTGCCGATTATCTTGTGTCGCGTACCTGCGGTTACAGGTTTGAATTTTTTTACTGCCATCTCCGTTAGATATTACTGTAAAAATCGATCTTATCGCCCTCTTTCAGCGTAACGATGGCCTTCTTGTAGTTGTTGGCCCGTCCTTCGAGAAGACCCGCCTTCGTATAGCGGCTTTTCTGTTTGCCCATGTAGTTCACGGTGTTGACATCGGTCACGACGACGTTGTACATCTGCTCTACGGCAGTGCGGATCTGCAATTTGTTAGCCCTCACATCGACGATGAAACCGTAGCGATTCAACTTTTCGCCCTGAATCGTCATTTTTTCGGTCAGTACCGGCTTAATAATAATTTCCATTTGAGTCTTTCGTTTTTAAGCTAACATCGTATTCAGAATCTGCTCGGCGCCCTCGACCAGCACGACGGCCGAAGCGTTCATCACGTCGTAGGTGCAGAGGTTCTGCGCCAACACGGGCTTCACGTAGGGCAGGTTGCGGCAGGAGAGCTGCAGATTGACGTTCGATTCGGGAAGTACCAGCAGTACTTTCTTGTCCGAAACTTTCAGTGCCTCGGCCATCGCTGCTACGTTTTTGGTCTTCGGCAGCTCGTACTTCTGCGGTTCGAGCACGCTGATAACACCGGCTTGTGCCTTGTAGGTCAACGCGCTGCGGCGAGCCAGCTGTTTCAGTTTCTTGTTCAATTTGAAGTGGTAGTCGCGGGGTACGGGACCGAATACGCGGCCACCGCCCGGGAACAACGGCGACAGGATGCTGCCCGAACGGGCGCCGCCGGTACCTTTCTGACGTTTCAGTTTGCGGGTCGAACCGGCCACCTCGTTACGTTGTTTGGCCTTGTGGGTACCCTGACGCTGGTCGGCGAGGTACTGCTTCACATCGAGATAGATTGCGTGGTCATTAGCCTCCACGCCGAAAACGGCATCCGAAAGGACTACCTTGCGGCCCGTTTCTTTTCCTTGTGCATTCAATACAGCTAATTCCATACTACTTCTCAATCGTTAAGTAAGCACCTTTGGCACCCGGAATCGACCCCTTCACGAGGATGAGGTTGCTTTCGGGAATCACCTTCAACACACGCAGGTTCAACACTTTGACCTGCTCGCCGCCCATGCGGCCGGGCAGACGTTTGCCCTTGAATACGCGCGACGGATAGGACGAAGCACCCAACGAACCGGGCTTGCGCTGACGGTTGTGCTGGCCGTGCGTCTGGCCGCCGACGCCGCCGAAGCCGTGACGCTTCACGACGCCCTGAAAACCTTTACCTTTTGAAATCCCGGTCACATCGACCCAGTCCTCTTCCGAGAAGAGGTCTACGGTCAGCGTGTCGCCGAGCGCCACTTCCGGCATCCCCTTGAACTCCGCCAACTTGCGTTTGGGAGTGGTGCCGGCTTTCTTGAAGTGGCCCAACAGGCTGTTGCTGGTGTGCTTTTCGCTCTTTTCGTCATAGGCAATCTGCACCGCCTCGTAGGAGTCCTTCTCGACGGTTTTGATTTGCGTAACTACGCACGGACCAGCTTCGATGACAGTGCATGGTATATTCTTACCCTCGGCACTGTAAACGGAAGTCATTCCGATTTTCTTTCCAATAAGTCCTGACATTGTTATTAAGTTGTTTTACAGCTATTTTGCGAATTTCACAATCTGTCTTGCGAATGAATCGTTGCAGCTATTTTTACAAACAGGTTGTTTTACATGCGGTTGCAGCCGCCGTCATCACACCTTGATTTCCACTTCGACACCCGACGGCAATTCCAGTTTCATCAACGCGTCGATTGTCTTGGGGGTCGACGAATAGATGTCCAGAATGCGTTTGAAGGTGCACAACTGGAACTGCTCGCGGGCCTTCTTGTTGACGAAGGTCGAACGGTTCACCGTAAAAATCCGTTTGTGCGTGGGCAGAGGCACCGGGCCGCTGACAACGGCACCCGTGCTCTTGACCGTCTTCACGATCTTCTCCGAGGATTTGTCCACGAGATTGTGATCGAACGACTTTAATTTGATTCTGATTTTCTGATTCATAATCGTTGGCTTATTCTATTTCCTTACGTTTACCGCTCGACTTCTCGATGATTTCCTTGGCCAAGTTGGCGGGAACCTCCTCGAAGTGCGAGAACTCCATCGACGACGTGGCGCGGCCCGACGAAATCGTACGCAGCACGGTCACGTAACCGAACATTTCCGACAGCGGCACTTTGGCTTTGACCACCCGGGCGGTGCCTTTCGACTCCATGCCGGTGATTTGGCCGCGACGCTTGTTCAGGTCGCCGATGATGTCGCCCATGTTCTCTTCGGGCGTAACGACTTCGACCGTCATGATAGGCTCCATGATGACCGAACCGGCCTTCGGAGCAGCGACGCGATAGCCGTTGCGGGCAGCGATTTCGAACGACAACTGGTCGGAGTCGACCGGGTGGAACGAACCGTCTTTCAGCGTCACCTTCATCGAGTCCATCTTGTAGCCGGCGAGCGCACCGTTGGCCATAGCGGCCTCGAAGCCCTTTTGTACCGACGGGATAAACTCTTTCGGAATGTTACCGCCCTTGACTTCGTCGACGAACGTCAGACCCATCTTGCCCTCTTCGGCCGGGCCGATTTCGAAGATGATGTCGGCGAACTTACCGCGACCGCCGGTCTGTTTCTTGAAGACTTCGCGGTGTTGTACGGTCTTGGTCAGCGCCTCCTTGTAGTTCACCTGCGGAGCGCCCTGATTGATTTCGACGCCGAATTCGCGACGCAGACGGTCGACGATGATGTCGAGGTGCAACTCGCCCATACCGCTGATGACGGTCTGGCCCGAATCTTCGTCGGTGTGTACCGTGAACGTCGGGTCTTCTTCGGCCAGTTTGCCGAGCGCGATGCCCAGTTTATCGAGGTCTTTCTGCGTCTTGGGTTCTACGGCCAAGCCGATTACCGGTTCGGGGAACGTCATCTGTTCCAGCACGATAGGTGCATTCTCGGCGCAGAGCGTATCGCCCGTGCGAATCTCCTTGAAACCTACGGCAGCGCAAATATCGCCCGCCGTGACGGTCTCCATCGGGTTCTGTTTGTTGGCGTGCATCTGGTAGATGCGGCTGATGCGTTCGCGCTTGCCGCTGCGAGCGTTGAGCACATACGAACCGGCATCGAGCTTGCCCGAGTAAACGCGGACGAAAGCCAAACGGCCCACGAACGGGTCGGTCGCGATTTTGAACGCCAAACCGCAGAACGGGTCGTCCTCGCTCGACTGACGCACCTCTTCGGCGTCGGTCTTGGGGTTAATACCCTTCACGGGGGGCACGTCCAGCGGCGACGGCAGGAACGCCATCACGTAGTCGAGCAGCTTCTGCACGCCCTTGTTGTGGAACGACGAGCCACACATCATCGGCACGAGCTGCATCGAAATCGTAGCCTTGCGGATAGCGACGAGCAACTCTTCGGGCGTAATCGAATCGGGATTCTCGAAGAATTTTTCCATCAGCGCATCGTCGGTCGAAGCGACCTCCTCGATGAGCTTCGCACGCCACTCGGCGGCTTCGGCTTTCATCGAATCGGGAATCTCGCGCAACTCGAAGTTATCGCGGACGGTCTTGTCGTCGAAGTAGTAAATCGCATTATTATATATAAGGTCTACCAGTCCCTCGAATTTGTCTTCGGCACCGATAGGCAGCACGACCGGCAGTGCGGTCGCACCGAAATGCTCCTTGATTTGAGCGCACACGGCCAAGAAGTCGGCACCCGTGCGGTCCATCTTGTTGACGTAACCGATACGCGGCACGTTGTACTTGTCGGCCTGACGCCAAACGGTCTCCGACTGGGGCTCCACGCCGCCGACCGCACAGAACGTAGCGATCGCGCCGTCCAGCACACGCAGCGAACGTTCCACCTCGACCGTGAAGTCGACGTGTCCCGGGGTGTCGATCAGGTTGATCTGGTACTGGTGGTCCTTGTACTGCCAGAACGCCGTCGTAGCGGCCGACGTAATGGTGATACCGCGCTCCTGCTCCTGCACCATCCAGTCCATCGTCGCGCCGCCTTCGTGCACCTCGCCGATTTTGTGGGTCTTGCCGGTGTAGAAGAGGATACGCTCCGACGTAGTGGTCTTGCCGGCGTCGATGTGGGCCATGATGCCGATATTGCGGGTATAATGCAAATCTCTGGTTGCCATCTTTGCGTCCTGTTTTTAGAATCTGAAATGAGCGAATGCCTTGTTGGCCTCGGCCATGCGGTGCATCTCCTCCTTGCGTTTGAACGCGGCGCCCTGTTGGTTGTAGGCGTCCACGATTTCGGCAGCGAGTTTGTCAGCCATCGTCTTTCCGGCGCGCTTGCGGGAAAAGAGGACAAGGTTTTTCATGGAAATAGAAATCTTGCGCTCCGGACGAACCTCCATCGGAACTTGGAACGTCGCACCGCCGATACGCTTCGATTTCACTTCGACTTGGGGTGTGATGTTCTCCAAGGCCTGTTTCCAGATTTCCAGCGGAGATTTATCAGCATCCTTCATCTTCTTGCCGACGAGTTCCAACGAATCGTAGAAAATCGTGTAGGCAATACTCTTCTTACCATCCAGCATGAGGTTGTTCACGAAACGGGTCACAGCCACGTCTCCGAACTTCGGATCCGGAAGTAGAATTCGCTTTTTTGGTTTGGCTTTTCTCATTGTTATTCAGTTTTGCGGCTCACACCGCTTTTTCATTAAATTTGCTTTGCTGCAATCAGCCGTTCAAAATTATTTATTGGCTGCTTTGGGGCGTTTGGCTCCGTACTTCGAGCGACGCTGGCGACGACCGTCTACGCCGGCCGAGTCGAGGGCACCGCGCACGAGGTGATAACGCACACCCGGAAGGTCTTTCACACGACCGCCGCGCACCAGCACGATGGAGTGTTCCTGCAAATTGTGTCCTTCGCCCGGGATGTACGCATTGACTTCCTTGCCGTTGGTCAGTCGGACACGGGCGACTTTACGCATCGCCGAGTTCGGCTTTTTGGGGGTCGTCGTGTAGACACGGGTACAAACGCCACGGCGTTGCGGACAAGCGGCCAATGCGGGGGATTTGGATTTGTCCTCCAACTTCGTGCGGCCGTTTCTCACTAACTGTTGAATAGTTGGCATTTCTTAAAACTGTCCTTTAATGGTTAAAATTTTCTATTTCCGTATTTTTTGTCCAAAATATGGAC
>CAMWYI010000019.1 GCA_947178455.1 uncultured Alistipes sp.
GTGACGGTCAATGATTCGTTGTGGCGCAGTTTTTCAATCGAAGGCGACCCCGCCGTGCGCGAAATCGTGGTCGGTGCGCCGCGTATCGGTTCGCTGACTTTCCGCGTGGACGAAGGACAGGAGGGCTTCGTCGGTTACGGGGCTTTGTTCGACGATCGGGGCGTGTCGGTGGACAATTATTCCGTCCGCAGCAACAACGGGCGGGCGCTGTTTTGGACCAATCCTTCGGTCGACGCGCAGATGCAGGCTTTGTTGCACTACGATTTGGTGATTCTGCAATACGGGCTCAACATCATGCAGCAGGGCGTCCGGCTTTACAGCCGATACGGTACGCAACTCGAACAAATGGTCGCTTTCGTGCGCGAATGTTTCCCGGGGGCTGCCGTGTTGTTGTTGGGGGTCAGCGACCGTTCGGTCAAGACCGGCAGCGGATTCGAGCCGATGGATGCGATTCCCTATATGGTCGCCTGCCAGCGTGGCGCTGCCGAACGTTCCGGTGCGGCTTTTTGGCCGACGAACGAAGCCATGCGCACGTGGGGCGGCATGTCGGCTTTCGTGACGAACGGGTGGGCCGCCAAAGACCATACCCACATCAACTACGCGGGCGGCCGCCGCATCGCGTGGTCGTTGACCGATGCGATTCACGCCGGAGTGCAGGCCGCTTACGAAGCCCGCAAAGCCGAAGAGGCGCGCCGTGCGACGGAAAATCTGCTCGATTCGTTGCAGCGCGAGCAAATTCGGCAGGCGTTGTTGCCCGACATCGTTGTAGCACCTCTCGATTGACATGCCCGAAACGACGAGCGATATTTTATTAAGGGTCGAGGAACTGCTCTCCTATGATTCGTCGGCACCGCTGATTTTCAGTAGCGGGTTGTTTCTGTTTCTGTTCGCCGGTTTTCTGTTGATTTACAATGTGCTGCGTCGCGCGACGACGGCTCGCATCATCTACGTTATCCTCTTTTCGCTCTATTTCTACTACAAGTCGAGCGGCCTCTATTTTCTGTTGTTGGTATTCGCCGCGACGAGCGACTTTTTCATCGCCCGCGCGTTGGCCCGCACCGAACGACCTGCTGCCCGTCGGGGATGGGTGGCGTTGAGCGTGGCGGTCAACCTCGGCATGTTGGGTTACTTCAAGTACACCAATTTTCTGGCGGACATCGCCAACGACCTTTTCGGGGCGGGATTTCTCCGCTTTCCCGATATATTCCTGCCGGTCGGCATCTCGTTCTTCGTCTTCCAGTCGATGAGTTATACGATCGACATCTATCGTCGGCAGTTGCAGCCGTTGCGGAATTGGTTGGACTATCTTTTCTACCTTTCGTTTTTTCCGCAGTTGGTCGCCGGGCCTATCGTCCGGGCGCGCGACTTCCTGCCGCAGATTCGCCGCCGTCCGACCGTTACGCGCGAAATGTTCGGCGTGGGGGTCTTTCTGATTCTGACCGGTCTCTTCAAAAAGGCGGTCATTTCGGATTACCTGTCGCTCAACTTCGTCGACCGTGTTTTCGACGAGCCGCTGCTCTACACCGGTTTCGAGTGCCTGATGGGTATTTATGGCTATGCCTTGCAGATTTATTGCGATTTTTCGGGTTATTCCGACATGGCAATCGGTCTCGCACTGTTGCTCGGTTTCCGGTTTCCAAAGAATTTCGACGCTCCCTACAAGTCGGCGACCATTACCGAGTTTTGGCACCGGTGGCATATTTCGCTCTCGTCGTGGTTGCGCGATTACGTCTACATCTCGTTGGGCGGCAACCGCAAGGGCCGCATCCGCACCGGTTTCAACTTGATGTTCACGATGCTGTTGGGCGGATTGTGGCACGGCGCCGCATTCCGGTTCATCCTTTGGGGGGCTTTGCACGGCGTCGCCCTGACGCTCCACAAAATTTGGCTGGCCGTCATTCCGGGCGCCAAGCCCTCCGGCGCCCAAATGAACTGCGTGAACCGAGTCATCGGCATCTTCTTCACGTTCAATTTGGTGTGTTTCGGCTGGTTGATTTTCCGGGCCGAGTCGATGCAGACCGTCGAATTGTTGTTCCACCAAATCGTCTTCGATTTTCAGGCGGACGTGATTCCGCAAATCGTAACCGGTTACGTCGGCGTTTTCGCGCTGTTGGCTGTCGGTTATCTGTTGCATCTGATGCCTGCACGCCTCGATTCGTTCGTCCAGCGCACGGTGACCGCTGCACCGATGCTGTTGCAGGTCGTCATGGCCGCCGTGCTGATTTGGTGCGTGATGCAAATCAAATCGAGCGACATCCAGCCGTTCATCTACTTTCAGTTCTGACCGTCGGCCTCTTTGCACGGTTCTTGCGGAGAGGCTCGGCATGGAAAAATTACGACCGCATCTCGCACTCTTGTTCGCCAACGCCATTTGGGCGATGGACTTTCCTTTCTATACGATCGTGCTGCCCCGTTACATGGGGCCGATGGGTATGGTCGCCGCTTCGTTGTTCGTTGCGGCCATGCTTTCGTTCATCCCGTTGGGGTGGCAGTGGGCGCGGTGGTATTCGGCTAATCGGCGGCTTTCGGTCGAGAGCCGCGCGGAACGTCCCCGTGCTGAAAAGGTCGACCTCGCTGACATGCGTAAACTGGTCGGTGCGGCGTTGTTGATAGGCGTGCTGCGCAAATCGTTTTTGATGTTCGGTCTTTCGCGCACGTCGCCTATCGACGGTTCGATTATCGACACCCTTATTCCGATTTTGGTGTTGATTATCTCGGTCATATTGGGCATCGACCGCTTCTCGCGCATGAAAATCGCCGGTCTGACGCTCGGCATGGCCGGTGCCGTTTGCGTCGTGCTTTCGGGCGCTTCGTCCGTGCACGAAAAATCGGAGCTGTTGGGCAACATCCTTATCATTTCGAGTGCCTGCGTTTCGGCGCTCTACATGGTGCTTTGCAAACGATTGGTCAGCCGCTACAAACCGATTACCGTCATCCGGTGGGTTTACAGCATGGCGGCTATCATCGCACTGCCGCTCGGTATGGCCGACATCGTGCATGCCGATTACGCGAATATCGCGCATCATGCCCTGTTCCCGACGCTGTTCGTGCTCATCGTGCCGACTTTCTTCCCGAATCTGTTGTTGAATTACGGTCTGAAATACGTCGCACCTACCGTCACGAGCATCTATACCTACTTGCAGCCCGTGTTGGCTATCGTCGTGTCGGTCGCTATGGGATTGGACAAATTGCACTTCGATACGGTGTTGTTCGCGCTGTTGATTTTCGCCGGTGTGGGGTTGGTTTTGCGGTCGTATTCCGTGCACGAAACCCCGAAATCGGGCGTTTAAGCGATTCTTGCGGTCGGTCGCATTGAAAGCGGCCGCCTCACTCTTTGCTTTTCAGCCCTTCGCGATAGGCATCCCAGTCCGTTATCGGGTGGCGGGCCACGCCCGAATCCATTGCCGCACGGGCAACGGCCGTTGCGACCGCACACCGCAGACGCGGGTCGAACGGTTTGGGAATCAGATAATCGCGGCCGAATTCCAGTCGTTCCAGTCCATAGGCGCGCAACACCGACGTCGGTACCGGTTCGCGAGCCAGTTCCGCCAGCGCATGGGTCGCCGCCAGTTTCATCGCTTCGTTGATGCGGCGGGCCCGCACGTCGAGCGCACCGCGAAAAATATACGGAAATCCCAGCACGTTGTTCACTTGATTCGGCAGGTCGGAACGGCCCGTCGCGAATAGTAGGTCGGGCCGCGAACCGACGGCCTTGTCGTAGGCGATTTCGGGGTCGGGATTGGCCAGCGCCAGTACAATGGGCCGTTCGGCCATCGTGCGCAGCATTTCGGGCGTCAATACATCCGCTTTCGATACGCCGATGAAAATATCGGCCCCCTCGACCGCTTCGGCCAGCGTCGTGATGCGGCGAGTCGTCGCAAACTCCTGCTTGTAGACGTTGAGGTTCGTCCGATAGCGGTTCACGACACCGCGACTATCGCACAGCACCATATTTTCCCGCCGGATGCCCAGTTCGGGCAGAAATCGAGCGCAGGCAATGGCTGCCGCACCCGCTCCGTTGATGACGACCC
This sequence comes from uncultured Alistipes sp., assembly GCA_947178455.1. GTDB lineage: Bacteria > Bacteroidota > Bacteroidia > Bacteroidales > Rikenellaceae > Alistipes. The sequence goes on from CAMWYI010000019.1 coordinate 4,032, forward strand.
GTTGGCGGGCGGCTTCGCGGCCCGTGATTTTCATCGCATTGAGAATCGCCGCTGCCACGATGACCGCCGTGCCGTGCTGGTCGTCGTGCATCACCGGAATATCGAGTTCTTTCTGCAACCGGCGGTCGATTTCAAAGCATTCGGGGGCCTTGATGTCTTCCAGATTGATGCCTCCAAAGGTCGGAGCTATGGCGCGTACCGTGCGGATAAAGGTCTCGGCGTCTGCGGCATCCACCTCGATGTCGAATGCGTCGATTCCTGCGAACAGCTTGAACAGCATGCTTTTGCCCTCCATGACGGGTTTCGCCGCCAGCGGGCCGATGTCGCCCAGTCCCAGCACCGCCGTGCCGTTCGAGATGACCGCTACCGTGTTGCCTTTGTTCGTGTAGCGGTAGGCATCGTCGGGGTCGGCAGCAATGGCGCGGGCCGGTTCGGCAACCCCCGGCGAGTAGGCCAGCGCAAGTTCGGCCTGCGTGTGGTGGGGTTTGGTGGGGACGACCTCGATTTTTCCGGCGCGCGGTTCGCTGTGGTAGCGCAGGGCCGCTTGTTCGATTGTTTCCATAAGCGAAAATGCGGTGCCGCTGAATGGGCATCGCATTTTTCGGATGTGCAATTTTTGTTCCGTATTCAGAATAGCGTTCCCGTGTCGCCGTCGCCGTGCGCATAGCCCAAATGGCTGTATGCCAACTCCGTCGCCTCTCGTCCGCGCGGCGTGCGCTTCAAGAATCCCTCTTTTATCAGGAACGGTTCATAGACCTCCTCGATCGTGCCGGAGTCTTCGCCTACGGCGGTCGCTACGGTGTTCAAGCCGACTGGCCCGCCCTTGAATTTTTCGATAATGGTCGACAATATCTTGTTGTCCATGCTGTCCAAACCGCGCGAGTCGATGTTCAGTGCTTGCAACGCGATACGTGTGATTTCGAGGTCGATATGGCCTTCGCCTTTGACCATTGCGAAGTCGCGCACGCGTCGCAGCAGCGCATTGGCGATACGCGGGGTGCCGCGCGACCGCAACGCCACTTCGAGGGCGGCATCGTTGTCTATCGAAACGTCCAGAATGCGGGCCGAACGTTTGACGATGCCCGCCAGCACCGATGCGTCGTAGTATTCCAAGTGGCATTGGATGCCGAACCGCGCCCGCAGCGGCGAAGTCAGCAGACCGCTGCGCGTCGTGGCGCCCACGAGCGTGAACGGGGCCAGTTCGATTTGAATCGAGCGGGCCGAGGGGCCTTTGTCCAGCACGATGTCGATTTTGAAGTCCTCCATCGCCGAGTAGAGATACTCCTCGACGATCGGGCTCAACCGGTGGATTTCGTCGATGAAAAGCACATCGCCCGGATTGAGTCCCGTGAGCAGTCCCGCCAAATCGCCCGGTTTGTCCAGCACAGGGCCCGACGTGACGCGCAACTGGGCGCCCATTTCGTTGGCGATGATGTTGGCCAGCGTCGTCTTGCCCAATCCCGGAGGACCGTGCAGCAATACGTGGTCGAGCGAATCGCCGCGCATCAGCGCCGCCTTGATGAATATGCGGAGGTTTTCGACGATTTTGTCCTGTCCGGCGAAATTGCCCAATTCCTGCGGGCGAATCCGGTTCTCGAATTCGAGGTCGCTCTCGGTATTGCGTACGATAGACATGATGCAAAGATAGGATTCCTAATCCACAATTCAAAATCGGCAGTTTTATTCAGTCGGACGTAGAATAGAGTAGCTTGTGTATAAAAAATGCCGGAATACGCTGTTTCGTCCGAAATCCGCTTCTCGACGGAATGGCGGCGAAGAAGTGGCGGTCGGATGCGATGAAAAATTCGGAAAAGAAGCTCGATTTTAGTAAATATATGTATCTTTGACTTCGTCGAAGATACTCCGCCTCAACAATGCTCAAATAAATTTGGCATTGTATTCGGCTTATTCGTATCTTTAACTTCGTTTTAGATACTCCCGCTCGGCAAAATGCAAGTAAAACTTGCTTTTGCCCTCGCTTATTCGTATCTTTGAAAATCTAATATTGTTCAGAAAAACATGCGTAAAACGATCGTTTTTTTATTGTGCCTGTTGACCGTCCTGCCTGCGGCGGCCCAGTTGTCCCGCCCCGGCGTGGAGTGGGGCGTTCTCGGGGGAATCGACGTTCCCGATTACAAACTTTCGGACGATTACGGTTCGATTCGCAACCGGCTCGGCTGGCATTTCGGCATCGTGTCGGCCGTGAAGTGGCGCGCTGTTGCCATCGAGCCGCAGATTTTGTATCTCCGGCAGGGGTTGCGCGTCCGCATGGCGGACGGCGGGGAGTCGTTCGATGTGCGTTCCAACTCTATCGACGTGCCGCTGTTTGCGTCGTTCCGATTGTTGAAGCCCCTGCGCATCTACGCGGGGCCCGTGTTCACCGTTATGAACGACTGCAAAAGCAAATCGGGCGGCGATTCGGTCGATTTCGGACGGATTCGGCCCACGCTCTCCTATTCGGTCGGGGCCGGTGTCGTGCTGGTGCGGCATTTGCTGATTGACGTGCGTTACAACGGTCAATTCCGAGGCAAGCACGATGTCGTTCTTCCCGACGGGGCACAGGTGGACAAACTGGGTTCGTACAGCGTGGCATTCAGCGTCGGTTATCTTTTCTGACATGGCGGAATCGGTCAAGCGCGAAATCGTATTGGACGGGGTCGACCCCCGCGAGCTTTACGGCCCGCAGAATGCCTATTTGGAGCAAATCGTGGGGTTGCACCCTCGTCTGAAAATCGTGGCGCGGGGTTCGTCGCTCCGCGTGCTGGGCTCCGAGACGGAAACGGCCCGTTTCGCGCATCGCATGGAGGGATTGGTGGCCTATTACGTCAAGTACGGACATATCTCCTCGCAGGTAGTCGACCAGTGTTTTTCGGGTAAAAGTACCGATATGCCCGATGCGGCCGCCGAACAGGATGTTATCGTCTACGGCAACAACGGCAATATCGTGCGGGCGCGGACGGTCAATCAGCAGCGGTTGGTCGAATCGTTCGACAAAAACGATTTGCTTTTCGCCGTAGGGCCTGCGGGTTCCGGCAAGACTTATACGGCTATCGCACTGGCGGTGCGGGCGTTGAAAGAGCGGCAGGTTCGGCGCATCATTCTGACCCGTCCGGCGGTCGAGGCGGGCGAGAAACTGGGTTTTCTGCCGGGCGACCTCAAAGAGAAGCTCGACCCCTATCTGCAACCGCTCTATGATGCACTCAACGACATGATTCCGCCCGCCAAATTAATAAAATATATCGAGGAGGGAACGGTGCAAATCGCTCCGTTGGCTTACATGCGCGGCCGGACGCTGGATAACGCGTTCGTGATTTTGGACGAGGCGCAGAATACGACTTTGCCCCAAATCAAGATGTTTCTGACCCGTATGGGACGCAATGCCCGTTTCATCGTCACGGGCGACGTGACGCAAATCGACCTGCCCAAGAAATCGGACAGCGGTCTGGTGCGGGCGATGACCTATTTGCACGGGGTCGAGGGCATCGGCATCGTGGAGTTCGACCAGCGCGACATCGTGCGCCACCGGTTGGTCAAGGAGATTGTCGATGCGTTCGACCGGCACGCGGAACGAGAACGAAAGCCGTCGGAGGTGTCGGAGAACGACAGTCTGAAAACATCGGAACCTCATAAACACTGACGTATGGAGATGGAAATCGTCAAGGAAATCGACGTTCGGAGCATCATGACCAAATCTTCGCTGCCTGTCGGCGGATATTCGGTCAATCCTTATGTGGGATGTACTCATGCTTGTAAGTATTGTTACGCATCGTTCATGAAACGTTTTACGGGTCATCTTGAACCTTGGGGAACGTTTCTCGATGTCAAAAATTGGAAACCGATTGTCGACCCGCACAAATACGACGGCCAGCGTATCGTTATCGGTTCGGTGACCGACGGGTACAACGAATTTGAAGAAGAGTTTGGGCGTACGCGCCGGTTGCTCGAAGAATTGCAAGGCAGCGAGGCGGAGATTATGATATGTACGAAATCCGACCTCGTGTTGCGCGACCTCGATTTGTTGAAACGTTTTCGCAAGGTCACGATTTCTTGGTCGGTAAATACACTCGACGAAACGTTCCGTGCCGACATGGATCGGGCTGTCAGCATCGCTCGTCGTCTCGAAGCGATGAAGCAGGTGTACAACGCCGGTATTCGTGCCGTGTGTTTCATCTCTCCGATTTTTCCGGGTATTACTGATGCCAAAGCGATTATCGAGCGTGTCAAGGATTACGCCGATTTGGTTTGGCTCGAGAACCTCAATCTGCGCGGGCAGTTCAAGACCGGTATCATGGATTATATCCGTGAGAAGCATCCGAACCTTGTGGGTTTGTACGAAACGATTTATAATGAAAACCGAACCGAGTATTGGCGAACGCTCGAAACCGAGATTTCCGAATATGCCCGCTCGCACGGCTATCCTTATTGCGTGAACGATTTGCCGTACGGGAGGTCGGAGAAAGGAAAGCCTGCAATAGTAAATTATTTCTATCACGAGAAGATACGTTTGAACAAATAGATGAACCGAATTTAATTTTGATAGGATGATGAATAAAAATCTGACTGCGCTGCAACCGGCGCTCGTTTGGAAACATTTTGCGGAAATCGTGCGGATTCCGCGCCCCTCGCACCACGAGGAGAAAATCCGCCGGTATATTCTCGACTTCGCACAGGCACAGGGCTTGGAGTGCAAGGAGGACGCGGCGCACAATATCTACGTGCGCAAACCCGCTTCAGCCGGCATGGAAAACCGCAAGGGAATCGTGCTGCAAGCGCACCTCGACATGGTGCCGCAAAAGAACAACGACAAACAGTTCGACTTCACCGCAGACCCTATCGACGCCTACATCGACGGCGATTGGGTGACGGCCGACGGTACGACGCTCGGCGCCGACAACGGCATCGGTGTCGCGTCGATTTTGGCCGTGTTGGAGGACGATTCGTTGGTACACGGGCCGTTGGAGGCGCTTTTCACCGCTACCGAAGAGACCGGCATGGCGGGGGCGTTCGGCCTCCAAGCCGGATTGCTGCACGGCGATATTTTATTAAACCTTGATTCCGAAACAGAGGGGGAACTCTATGTCGGTTGCGCTGGCGGTTTGGATGCGAACATCACGTTCGATTATGCGGCCGAATCGACGCCGACCGGCGGTTACAAGGCCGCGCGCGTTTCGGTCAAGGGGCTCAAAGGCGGCCATTCGGGCATCCAAATCATCTGCCAGCGGGCCAATGCCAATAAGCTGTTGTTCCGGTTCCTCCATGAGGCAGTCGCCTCGCGCGAAGTGCTGCTTTGCTCGGTCGACGGCGGCGGCCTGCGCAACGCTATTCCGCGCGAAGCGGAAGCCGTCGTGCTGGTGCCTGCCGGACAATACGATGCTTTTGCAGCCGAGTTGAAAGCGTATGAAAAGACGGTGCAGGCCGAATTTGCCGGTATCGAGGAGGGTATCGCGCTGCATGTCGAGCCGTGCGAGGTTCCGGCGCAGATGATTCCCCGCAGCGTGGCATCCGCGCTCGTGAAGGCGGTCATTGCTTGTCCCGACGGGGTGTACCGCATGTCGGTGGCCATGCCCGGGCTGGTGCAGACCTCGAACAATCTGGCGCGGGTGGTTTCCGACGGCCGGACGGTGAAACTGCAATGTCTGATGCGCAGCTCGGTCAATACCGAGAAAGCCGCTTTGGGTGCGTCGCTTGCCGCCGTGTTCGAGTTGGCAGGGGCAAAAGTGGAGTTGTCGGGCAGCTACAACGGCTGGAATCCCGATATGAACTCGCCGATTTTGCAGGCGATGGTCGCTTCCTACGAAACGCTTTACGGCCGGAAACCGCTCGTCACGGCTATCCATGCCGGATTGGAGTGCGGCATTATCGGGGCGACTTATCCGAATCTCGACATGATTTCGTTCGGCCCGACGATTGCCTATCCCCACTCGCCAGACGAAAAGGTAGAGATTGCATCGGTCGCGAAGTTCTACGAATTTTTGGTTCACACGCTGGGCCACGCCCCCGAAAAAGCCTGACGGGTGGTGGCCGAAGCGCAAAAATGGTTCGTCATCGTCAACCCCGTGGCTGGCGACGGTCGCGGGTTGGACGATTTTCCGCAGGTTTCCAACTATCTGCGCGAAGCGCATATCGTGTGCGAACCGGTTTTCACCGAGCATAAGTTCCATGCGACCGAATTGACCGTCACGGCGGTCAAGGAGGGCTATCGCAGAATTATCGTCGTGGGCGGCGACGGCACGTTGCACGAGGTGGTCAACGGGCTGTTCATCCAGCAGGAAGTCCGCCCCGACGAGGTGTTGCTGGCGGTCATCGCCGTCGGTCGGGGGAACGACTGGGGCCGGACGTTCGGTTTTTCGGGCCGTTATTCCGATGCGGTGCAGGCTATCGGCGCGGAGCAGGCTTTTTTGCAGGACGTCGGGGTGGTATCCTACGAGGAGGCGCATTTCCGCCAGAGCCGTTATTTCGTCAATGTCGCCGGTGCAGGATTCGATGCGTTCGTCGTGCGCCGGTTGACCCACCTCGAAAAGAAAGGTCGCACGAGCCGCTGGCGGCAAACGTGGTGCACCGTGCGGTCGTTTTTCGGTTACAAATCGACGGGCATCAAGGTGCATGTCGACGGCCTGCGGATTTACAACGGTTTTTTGTTGTCGCTCGCTATCGGCATCTGCAAGTACAACGGTGGCGGTTTCCAGCAGCTGCCCGAAGCGGTTACCGACGACGGAATGCTCGACTTGTCATTGATTCGGCCCGTGCACTTCTGGCATCTGCTCTTTCGGCTGCACTACCTGTTCAACGGGGGGATTTACCGCATCCGCCACGTCGTGAAAGCGCGCGGACGCCGGATTCGCATCGAATCTTCGCCGGAAGTCTCGGTCGAGGTGGACGGCGAAATTTTGGGCGAAACGCCGCTCGAATTTTCAGTCGTGCCGAAAGCTATTCGGGTGGTCGTCGGTACCGAATTTCGTCGGGAGACCGGCCGGGCCGTATAAAGAAAAAGCACCGCCTCCGAGACGGTGCTTTTTTCGTGCAGTGAAAACGATTAGATGTTGGTTTCGATAACGTCTACTTCCGTAATCGTCCAGTCGAAAAGGTCGTTGGCGCATTGATTTTCCAGCCGACGGATTTGCGACATGTCGGTCGTATCGGCCAGTATCGCATTGAAGAATTGCGTCATCGTGCTGTACGAGTTGTTCACCTTGTTCGCAAAACATTTGTAGAACGAGCGCTGTTGGTCACGGTCTAATCCGGCCGGCAGGACGCCCTGCGCCACGAGGTAATTGTAGGGATAGATGTGGCGCATGTTGTGCGCATCGGCGTTCAGTTCGTCGACGATAGTCGTCACTACTACGACATCTACGGTGTCCGACATGCCGGGCATTGCGACGAAAGTCGTGTAAACGGGGTAGTTCTCTTCGAGCGTTTCGGCCACATCGTCCGTGAAAATCACGAATTCGGAGTCGGTCAGGTCATCGAGATAGACCATTTGCCGGTAGTCGCGCAGGGTTTCGCGCATTGCTTTGCGTTGTTCCCGATTCCATTCGCGGGACTGCGAGCAACCGACGATGCCTGCCGCCGCCAAAGCGAGCACGGCGATAGAGAGGAGTGTTTTTTTCATTTTGTGTTGATTATGTGGTTTACTTCCGGCGGAGTAAACAATCCGTGTGCCAAATTCGCACGATGCCGTTCACGCGGTGCGACGGGATGATGATTGCGTTCTTTTCGGTTATCGTGTGCGGTGGTGCGATGCTTCGCGTGCTCTTCAATAATTAATACGATTGTTCACGTAAATGGCGAAAGAAGCGACGAAAATCCGTATAGGGCCGAAAATATGGCGATGCAAGCGAATGGATTTTGAATTTCGAGTTTTACGATGTAATTTTGTGTTACGATGAAGTGGCAACGCTGCATATAGCTATCCTGCTCCGGGCGTGTCGGGGAGTTTCTCTTCGGCATGGATTCGTTATGCCACTATCTCCCGGAATTTTCAATCGATTATTCAAACAACGAGGTCGTAACCCCAGCGAGGGGTTGCATCGCTATATAGATAATACAATGATGAAGAAAATTTATCCCCGTACCGGGGACTTGCAGACGGTTTACCTGAATGCCGTCGTCCGCGACCCGTCGATCGAGATCGGCGACTATACGATTTACAACGATTTCGTGAATGACCCGTGCGATTTCGAGCGGAACAATGTGCTGTATCACTATCCGATTCACCATGAACGGCTCGTTATCGGTAAGTTCTGTTCGATTGCTTGCGGCGCGAAATTTCTGTTCAACTGCGCCAATCACTCGCTGCGGTCGCTCTCCACCTATACATTTCCGCTCTTTTACGAGGAGTGGGGACTGGACCGGGCCGATGTCGCATCGGCTTGGGACGATAAGGGAGACATCGTTATCGGCAACGATGTGTGGATCGGATTCGAGGCGGTCATCTTGGCCGGTGTGCATATCGGTGACGGTGCGATTATCGGAGCGCGGGCTGTCGTGACAAAAGACGTCGAACCGTATTCGATTGTCGGTGGAGTCCCTGCACGCGAAATCCGCAAGCGGTTCGACGCGAATACGATAGAACGCTTGTTGCGATTGCGCTGGTGGGATTGGCCGGTCGAGAAAATCAGAAATTCGCTATTTCAAATTACCAATGGGAGCCTCGATACTCTGTATTAGGTAATGCAGTTTCGGAATGCGTTGGCGATACGCTATTTCCGAGTGCGAACGGCAAGTCTTTATTGGAGGTTTTGGTTGTCGTTTGTGTTGCACTTAATTTTCACTTTTGCGAAAATTTTTTGCAACAAACAGCATAATTACGTCCCGTTTGACAAATAAAAAGAGTTTATAAATGCCCATAATAGGTCGATTTATAAACTCTTTTTGTCTGCGGTGCGTAGGGGACTCGAACCCCTGACCCCGTGCGTGACAGGCACGTATTCTAACCAGCTGAACTAACGCACCAATCGCTGATTGCGAATGCAAAGGTAGTACAAATTTGTCGATATGCAAATTTTTTTCTCAATTTTTGAAAAAAGAAAATTGCACGCTCCCGTAACTCCTTAATTGCCAGAATTTCGGCCATTCCGAGAAATCCATGTGCTTGGAATGCTCGAACACGAATATCCCTTCCGGCCGCAGCAGATTGCGCTCGAAAACCGTCGAGACGATGGTTTCGCTCTCCGGCAGGTCGTAGGGTGCATCCGAAAAAATCAGGTCGAATTGCTTGGGGCAGGCCGTCAGATAGCGAAACACGTTTGCCTTGACCGGATAGAAGTGTTCCATGCCCAGTCGGGCCGCCGTCTGCCGGATGAAGTTGTAATGCACGGGATTGAGCTCCACTGCCGTAACGCTGCGTGCTCCCCGCGAGGCGAATTCGTAACTGATAGAGCCGGTGCCGGCGAACAGGTCGAGCACGTCGCACGCCTCGTAATCCACCAGATTGCTCAGTACGTTGAACAGATTTTCTTTGGCGAAGTCGGTCGTCGGCCGTGCGCGCAAGTTGTGCGGTGGTTCGATTGTTCGCCCCTTGTATTTTCCGCTGATTATTCGCATCGGACGCTTTTGAATCGGTTGCCGACGAGTTTTTCCAGACGGCGGTTTTCCTTGCCCGTCAGTTGTGCGGCGTATTGTTTCAGCGGAAATTCGGTTTCGAGCCATTCGAGAACGTATCGGATGTCCGCGTCCGTCGGCATCGGCAATGCTTCGGCCAGCCGCAGTCCGCCGTTGTAGATTCTTATATAAAGGTATCCTGCCGCCCGATGCAGCAGTACGGTCGGTTTGTCCGGATGCGCCGGAGCGAGCAGCGGGGTGGTATAGGCCAGTTCTGCGTCGGTTTCGAGCCGTTCGCGCAATCGCCGCAGGGCTTGCGTCGGTACGGTCATCAGTGCGACGATGCCTTCGACGGGCGCGCTGTGTACGATTTCTTCGCCGGTCAGCGGCGCTTTTCCGTCAGCGGCGAGCAATGTTCCGGCGTGCGACGGGTCGAACAGTTCTTCGGGAACGAGCATGGTACGGGGCGTGAGTATCTCGACGGATACGAGCGCTTCGGACAAAGCCGCCCGGCTTCCGACAATGGAAAAAGAGTGTCCATCCAACGCAAGCTGAATGGACACTTTGTTCGCAGCGGTACGGAGATTAGTCCTCCCAGTTGCCTGCTTCATTGTTGCCGCTTTCCATAGAGCCGAACTTCACGCCCGCATAGCGGTTGAAGTTGTTTTCGGCATCGTCGATGAGATTGACGACTTCCTGATGATAGGCTACCGTGTCGAGGAACTCCTTGTAGGGAGCGCGGCACTCTACGACCGGAATGACGACTTTCGATTCGGTCGTGATGATGCCTGCCTCCAAGTAGTACGGCTTGTTGTTCGAGTAGGGGATGTAGCGCAGCTCTTTCACCTCTTTCTCGGTCAGCTTTTTGGGCGAGAAGATGGTGTCGATAACGGCGATTTTGAACTTCTCGACATTCTTTTTGCCCGATTTCTTCAACATGGCCATCGCTACCGAGTCGTCTTCGTCGACTAATTTGCGTTCGAGTTCGAGCGTGTCGGTCAAGATGAACTGTTCCAGCGAATCGAAACTGCCGGTGAAGCGCATGTATTTCGATTTGAAAGCGCGTTCCGCCGTGCGGATGTCCTTGATGCGTTCGATGACGGAGGCTTGGCGGGTGGCCAGTTCCTTGTCGAACTTGATCGGCGTGGAGATTTGGTGGTAGATCACATAGACCAACCCCACGATGACGAACGCCAAAACGATTTGTGCGATTTTCTTTGCCATGTTGCTGTTTGTTATTTTAAGATTTATTATGTTTGCGCAAAATTACGAGTCCGTATGGTCAGTACGTATATCGCGACCCAAATTTACGCAAAATTTTGTTTTGAAACAACTTCGGGCCAAAAAAAAATCATCGAACGTTTGTCCGAGTATTTGGCGGACGACGATTTTTCGCGAATTTTCGTATTGAACGGGTACGCCGGTACAGGCAAAACGACCTTGATAGCTGCACTGGTGGGGGCTTTGAAGGAGGTCGGCATGAAGCCGGTGCTGTTGGCTCCGACCGGTCGGGCCGCCAAAGTATTGGCCCGATACGCGGGCGAAAACGCGCTCACCATTCATAAACGCATCTACCGCCAGCGCACCAACGCCCAATACGAACAGCGGTTTTCGCTCAATCAGAACACCGAACGCGGGGCGGTCTTTCTCGTCGACGAGGCGTCGATGTTGCCCGACGGGTCGGGCGACGGGGCGTTGTTCGGCAGCGGGTCGTTGTTGGAGGATTTGGTGCAGTACGTGCGTTCGGGGCGCGAGTGCCGGTTGATTTTGGTCGGCGACAGCGCCCAGTTGCCGCCCGTCGGGTCCGATTTCAGTCCGGCGTTGGACGTCGCCACGATGTCCCGTTTCGGCGAGGTGGTCTACGCTTCGCTCGACGAGGTCGTCCGGCAGGAGGCCCAGTCGGGAATCCTGTTCAATGCCACACTGGTGCGCTGCATGCTCGAAAACGGCATTTTCGAGATTCCGCACTTCGAGATGGATTACCCCGATTTCGAGGCGGTTGAGGGCGGCGAATTTCTCGAAAAGTTGCAGGATTGCTACGACCGTTACGGCCGCGACGAAACTATCGTCATCACCCGTTCCAACAAACGGGCGAACCGTTACAACGAGGGCATCCGGCGCAACGTGTTGTGCGCCGAAGACGAAATCGAAAGCGGCGACATGCTCATGGTCGTCAAGAACAACTATTATTACACCGAGCACACGGAGGATTGCCCGATGAATTTTTTGGCCAACGGCGACATCGCCCGATTGCGGCGGCTGCGGCGGTTCGAGGAGTTTTACGGGTTCCATTTCGCCAATGCCGTGCTCGAATTTCCCGATTACAACGACGCCGAGTTGGAATGCAAGGTGCTGTTGGACACCATTTCGTCGGAATCGCCGTCGCTTACGCGCGACGAGAGCGACCGGCTTTTCCGCGAGGTCGAAAAGGATTACCTCGACATCAAAAGCAAAATCAAACGTTTCGAAGAAATCCGCGAAAATCCCCATTACAACGCCGTGCAGGTCAAGTTTTCTTACGCCGTTACTTGCCACAAGGCGCAGGGCGGCCAGTGGCGGGCGGTCTTCGTCGACCGGTGTTTGTTCGGCGACGAGCCTATGACCCGCGACATGATGCGGTGGCTTTATACGGCCCTCACTCGCGCCACCGACCGGCTCTATCTCGTTAATTTCGACAAGCAGTTTTTTGAATAGCCGTTGCCTTACAACAAGCCCACGCAACCGTCGAAATGCGTGGGCTTGTTCTGCGACAAAGTTAGGAAAAAATTCCTTGTTTTACTTCGTAATTTTTCGCCAAACGCTCGCGGAGCTCTTGTTGCCGTTGGCATTCAGAGTCGGTTCTCCACGCAATGACTCGTGCGTGATTCCTAATTCGTTTTTGTATTTTTTTACATATTGGCCGATCTGCAAGGTTACTGTCTGGGTAATTATTCTATAGTCTTGCATATAAGCAAACCTCATGCGCAATCGGTCGTATTGATCGCTGAAATACTTTTTGATGATTTCGACTATGACATGGGAATCGAATTCCGAACTCTCAATCGCTTGTATTCGATTAGCCAGATCGGGAATGCTGATCTCTTCTAAAATCGTTTGGGCAGATTCTGTTGAATTTTTCATTTGTGTGTTTGTTTAATTGTTAGTATTTTATTTGCTTTTTGTCGCGCCGAAATTCGACACGCACTCCTTTGTTGCAATTTTTTATTGCAATCGCATTAAAATTGTGTTTCGATTATTGTTGTAAATTCTTTCCATCCGTAAGCCGCAGCGTAAGCTGCCTTGCAGTCCGTCGGAACATACAAAGTCAACGTTTTGCTAACATTATCAAAAGCATTGGTTTCGACACTCGGCGGTGTCTGTGCCTTGCAATAGATTGTGGTCAGGCTTTTACAACTGTAGAATGCCTCCCTTCCGATCGACGTTACACTGTTGCCAATCGTTACGCTTGTTAAGCTTTTGCAATCAAAGAATACAGCACGTCCGATCTCCGTCACACCGTCGGGAATCGTTACGCTGGTCAGGCTACTGCAACGGTAGAATGCGGACTCCCCAATCGTCGTTACACTGTCGGGAATCGTTACGTTTGTCAGGGTGGTGCATTCCCAGAATGTGCAGTTCTCAATTATCGTCACGCTGTTGCCAATCGTTACGCTTGTCAGGCTGGTGCAATCGAAGAATACGCTGTCCCCAATCGATGTCACGCTATCGGGAATCGTGATGCTTGTCAGGCCGCTGCAACCGGAGAATGCGCGTTCCCTAATCTCCGTCACACTGTCGGGAATCGTTACGCTTGTCAGGCTGGTGCAACCTTGGAATGCACTCTCCCCAATCGACGTCACGCTGTTGCCAATCGTTACGCTTGTCAGGCTGCTGCAATCGGAGAATGCGTACGCCCCAATCGTTGTTACGCTGTTGCCAATCGTTACGTTTGTCAGGCTGGTGCAATAGAAAAATGCCCATTCTCCGATCGACGTTACACCGGCGGGAATTGTAATGCTTGTCAGGCTGCTGCAATCGTCGAATGCCCAATCACTGATTGTCGTTACACTGTCGGGAATCGTGATGCTTGTCAGGCTGCTACAATGGGAGAATGCGCCGCTCCCGATAGTTTTCAACGTCCTCGGTAACTTGACGGATGTCAACGATTCTTTGAATAGGAATGCTTCAGCCGGCAACACCTCCAAATTCACATTTTCCATATCGAGGATTGCGAGATTGGGAAGATCATATTTCAATGTCCAAATGTCATCGCTGTTCAGATTGCCGATAATGGTCAGTTCGGTGATTTCGGTTTTGTCGTAGTCGGTCAGCAATTGCGACAACGTGCCCGGAGTTTTAACCGTAATAGCGTGCTCACACGACGAAAATGCTGCCGCGACGAATAGTGCGGCCAAAAGAAATAGTTTTTTCATAGCAATATAAATTTGAGGTTTGAGTTTCAAATTTTATTGCCGTACAACTCCTATGCGGCGGGTTATGCACAAAAAGAAAGCGTGGAGTTGATTTCGTCTATCTTTAAGAAGGTTGTGGCGAACCCAAGCGAAAATAAACGATGATGCAATACCCCACACTTGAATAGATATGGGATATAAGGACACTGAACGCGTCCTTGCCAATATCTAAACAAGAAATGAGTGCCGTTCGTTTATCCTTTCGCTTTTGAAAACTGCCACATTTTCTTAAAAGGACATGCGAAAACACTTTCCGATATGTCTGTCTCGGACAAAAAGCCCTCGACGCTACAAAATTAGAAAATATTTCCCCGACGAACAAGCACTCGGTGGGGTATTGCGGGCAAAAGTCGGCATTGTCTTTCGATTGTCGTCGGGCTTTCGTATCTTTGTCGTGATGAATGCGAACGATAATAACAGCGAACGACACCCTTTGCAGCCGTTTTTGCCCGACGGGGCGCGTGTGTTGATGCTGGGCAGTTTTCCGCCCCAGCGTATTCGCTGGTCGATGGAGTTTTTCTACCCCAATTTGCAGAACGACATGTGGCGCATCGTGGGTTACCTCGCGACGGGCGACAAATCCCACTTCCTGCAACCCGACGGACGCCGGTTCGACCGCGAGCGCATCGAGGCCTTTTGCCGCGAACGGGGCATCGCGCTTTACGATACGGCCGAAGAGGTCGTGCGGCTGAAAAACAACGCTTCGGACAATTTTCTGCAAGTGGTGCGGTCGACCGATTTGGCGGCTTTGCTGGCGCGGATTCCTGCGTGCCGGACGATTGTCGCTACGGG